>JAUWQS010000028.1 GCA_030610915.1 Pseudomonadota bacterium
GATATACCAAAATACTCGGAACCTGCTGCAAAGGCTGAAAGATCTATACCGATCCTGGACAGGGCAAAAACACTCACAAAGCTCAAGGCATTACCAATAATCATGCCAATGATCAGGAGAAAAAATGATTCGGTGAGGACCTCTTTGATGATCCACCACGGTTTCATCCCTAATGCCTTTAAGAGGCCAAACTCCCGTATTCGCTCGAACACCGCCATCAATGTGGTATTGACAATACCGAATCCCATGGCAATGAATACAACAATGAACCATATAAAAATAAATCCATCATAAATATTTAAATATGCGGTGACAAACGGCAAGAGTTCCCTCCATGTCAGGACTTCGTAATCGACAGCAGGCAGAACGGCGCGCAGGGAGTCGGCCACCGTGTCGACGTCTTTGGCATCCGGCAGTAACAGGGATATTTCAGAAATTCCGTTTTTCATCTTGAGCATACGTTGTGCGGCCTGCATGGTAACGAAAACGAACTCTTTTTCCGTCGCTTCCATTTCAGCCCTGAATATTCCGACAATTCGGAAGGCCCGTGATGCGATTTCCTTATCCGTATCCTGGGACATAACCAGCATTTTACGTCCTAACTTCGTCCCAAATTTCTCTGCCAGGGCATTACCCACAACGATTCCGTATGTATCATCATCCTTCAGGTATCGTCCTTCCGTGACAGATGTTCCGATGAATGAAATTTCTGCCTCCTGTGACGGGTTAATTCCTACGAAAGTTATCCCCGCCGTGTGCCGGGCATTGCTGACAACGGCATTAACCCGCACTCGTGATGACCACCGAACATCCGACGGTAAAGTTTTTTCCAGAGTACTCACTACTTGCCGAGGATCGGTCATACTGTTTTCAATAACAGGATCGTTCCGGTAACCCTTGTGATGCACCTGAATGTGTCCGGTCAGGGTTGAAATACCATTTCTGACCATTTGATCGGTCATACCCCTCATGAGAGCGCTTAGGAAGATCATACTCCAGACCCCTATAACAATCGCTGTCATGATGACGGCGGTCCGCCTCGGGTTTCGCCAGATATTACGCCATGCTAACTGGAAGAACATTTAGAGAAACCTTTCATATAAGCTTTCAGCATTACTTCTCTGCAACACGTAGCCGGCATTACTGATAGCTCAAACTGCTTTCATTGCTTCAACCGGGTAGAAATGTCGAACTTTCAGGGCCGGATACAGGGCGGTCAGGAATGTTATGATCAAGACAACACCCGGTCCGATCACGAGGGAGCGCAGTGAAAGCCTGGGATACATCCTTTCAGGTATACCGAACTGGCTCATTATATCGGATGCTCCCGAAATAACGATGCCGTGAATCTGAAAATACCACGTAATCAAACTGCCGGCGATAATTCCGACAGTAATGCCAAGCATTGTCATTGTCGTCGATTCCAGCAACAGCAATTTCATCAATCGCCCCGGCGTTGTCCCGATGGCCAGCATAACACCGAATTCCCTGGTTCTTTCGAAGATGGACATGAGAAAGGTATTCAGGATACTGAATGCAACAACAATGACCAGAATCAAATAGAAGATGAGACCGCTGTACAGATCCATTTGAATACCTTCGACCAGGCCTGGCAAGAGTTCCATCCAGTCTAAAACAGCAAGGTGATGGTTATTGTCGATTTTCCGAATCTCATCAGCAACCGTCTCCTTTATCTTCTGCACGGCATTGAGCGATTTGCCAAGTATTACCACCTCATGAACCGCTCCGCGCATAGCATATATATCTTGAAAGTCCTTTAGGGTAATCTGCATTGAGGAACGATCTAAAACGTCCTGTCCGGAACTGAAAATTCCCTCAACCGTCGTGACCGTTGCCGCAACAGAACCATCTCGCCCCTGACCCAGTACAACCAATTCATCACCCAGGGTTACCTTCAGATTTTTCGCAAGGAGCTCTCCGATCAAAGCCTTGTTGATATCACTGTCGGAAAGATATTTCCCCTGTCGAATCAAATGCTCAATCGTCGATACCTTTGCCTCCCTGCCGGGATCGATACCGGTCACCATGATCCCATAGGTTCGATCCATGGATGAAACCAGAGAAAAGGCATTTGCACGAAAGGTATATTCATCCACCTCAGGTATGTCCTTCAGAACCTCGCCTACCCGCGTCGGGTCAGGGACAACCAGGCGGATACTCTTTCTGTCCTGATATCCTTTTGCCTGTATTTGCAGATGGCCTGTGTGAATCTTCACTGCGGAATTAATCATCGTATCATAGGAGCCAAACTGCCATGACAGCATAAAAACAAGGAGCAAACAGGCAAAAGCAATGGCGGCCATGGTTAAAATCGATCGCCTGGGATTACGCCAGATATTACGCCATGCCATTTTTATATTGATGGACATGATTTCTTCTACCTTCTGGGAGTTTTTAAAGAAGAGACTGAAAAAAGGTTGCCCGGTACGTCTATATTAAACGAAAGTTCCCTGTATTCCAGAATGGTGTATTCATCTTCAACAGCGTGTTTTTGCATTTTCCACACACGAGGAAACAGTTTCTTCCCCATCATCCCGATCTTTCCCGTTGTCAGAATTTTGACGGGCTGAAGGTCTTCATCAAAGAATTCCTGTTCGAGAAATATATGGTCCTCGCGAATCTTGAGCTTCTGCATTCCCCATACGACCGGAGCTTCCGGTTTGGGCATGGATTTGATAATATATACCTTTTCCCCTTCATTATTTTCAGTGCCGATAATGGTATGGATATAGTCGGTAAGCAGGCTGTCCGTCTTTGAGAGGTCATCGTTGGAAAAATCGGATCCCATCCAGGCCTGGGACATCATTGAAGGCGGAAGCTTGATGACACGATTGACCTTGGGGTTATATATCCACATTTCACGCTTTTTCTTCAGCGTACCATTGCCCTTGTCTTTGGGTGGCATGATGATCCAGAATATACTCTGGTCCTGTCCTTTCGTCCATGCTTTGATCGTCATCGCCCTCTTCCAATCGGGTCGATAAATAATCATGTCTACCGTGGAAACCGATGTTTTTTCCCGCATATAATTGAAGCTCGCCTCAACAATAGCCTGTGCATCCTGAGCCTGTGCACATTCAGCTAAACCGTAACAGGGCAACAATGACAAGAAAAGAACCATCATAATAATTTTTCGCATATTATACCTCTTTGTAAAAACCAGTGGGGTCACCTTGATAAGATTTACCGTAACTACTCAGGTCCAAAGTTAATAGGTTCACGGTTGATGAAATCGTAAAAAGTCCACGCAGTGTCATTCTGAGGAGCCCTTCGCCCATGTCATTCTGAGGAGCGAAGCGACGAAGAATCTGGGGCTCAGGATAAACTCCGCGACGAAGAATCTCAATGATATCAGATTCTTCGCTATCGTTCAGAATGACAAAAGAGTATTTTCCCGACTTTTTACGAGACTGTCATGGTTAAGCAGATAAAACAAGGGTTCTATCCCGAGATGAATGCAGAGTTCATTTTTAATGGAATATGATATATGGTTCCAGGTGCTTGCTTTTGTTGAGAAGGAATATTCGTATCAGCTCAATAAATAAGGGCAACCCCGGGCAATGTAGAGTGACATTTTATATGCCGCCATCTGTGGCGGGGTATAAAAACCCACCTCTTTCTTTACATGTGATTATGGGATATCATGGCCAATAAGTAGGAAACTCGGGATAGGTAAACATAAATATTTTCACTGATCACCCTTGTTTCATACACATCATTATCAAGAAATTCCAAATGAGCAGTATCAGTGAACCAATTCCAAATCTTTTTTATTTCAAACTCTTTCCATACTCTGCAAGCTCCTCCAATCCTATTTTATCAACCAACCTGATATCTTGTCCATCCACTTCGATTAACTTTCGTACTTTCATGTCTCCCAGGGTTCTTGAAAGTGATTCGGGGCCTGTGCCCAGAATGTTGGCAAGCTGTAGCTTTGAAATGTTCAGTTTTATAACATTTTCGTTCCTCTGTTCTCCTGACAGATAGAGCAGATATGCGGCCACTCTCCCGGGAATTTCCTTCAGGGAAAGGTTTTCTATCTGGATAGTAAATTCACGAAGCCGCATTGAGAGGAGCGCCAGGATGTTCATTGTGAGAGATGGATTGTTTGTTATGAGATTTATAAATTTCCCCCGGGGAAAGAATAACAGGCGGCTTTTTGAGATTGCCCGGGCATTGGCGGGAAATGATTTTCCTGAAAAGACGGGAACAGCTCCGATAGCCTCTCTTTCTTTAACAACGTGAAGAATCTGCTCTTTCCCTTCAGGAGATACCTTATAGACATTTACGGTTCCTTCGACTACAAGATAAAAACCGTTGCCTTCATCCCCGTCAAAAAAGATTATCTCGCCTTTATTGAAATATTTATCAACCGATATTTTTTTGATCTCTTCGAGGTGGTCTTCAGGCAATCCCCCGAAAAGCTGGCTCTTTAACAGGATATCAAAAACTTCGGTCATCAATACAAATCCTTTTTATTGGGGAATTATTACTCATTATTAACATAAGTCAAGGCAAGGTGCTATTCATTACGATAGATTCACAGTAACTACTCACGTAGTCAGGCTGAAGCTATTTAGGCTGAAGGCTGAAGGTACCCGAAAAACACGATTGCCTCACTTTGGCAGAGAAACAGCAGATTTTTGCATCAAACATGGTTTCAAAGTGTGCAGTATTCCCGCTTTTACTAACAGTCTTCAGCCTTCAGTCTATCTACCTGAGTAGTTACGATTTGCAAGCAATAATAACCCCAATCAATATTATATAAAGGAGAAATCTCATGTTTTGTTATCAATGTCAGGAAACGGCAAAAAACACAGGCTGTGTCGTAAAGGGTATTTGCGGCAAGACGGAAGAGACAGCGAATTTTCAGGATTTGCTCATTTATGTCTTAAAGGGCATCGCAATCTATGGCGAGAAGGCGAAAGAGATAGGAAAGTTAGACAGGAAATACGGATTGTTTATAGCACATGCCCTTTTTGCAACAATCACGAATACAAACTTTGACAATGACAGATTAATCTCACTCATCAGAGAGGGTCTGAAGCTCCGGGACAAATTAAAGAACAAATGTGAAGGTGATATCCTGGAAGAGTTGCACGACTCTGCCGTGTGGTTTTCGGATGATGTTGCTGAATTTGACAAAAAGGCCCCAGAGGTCGGTGTCCTCTCCACAGACAATGAAGATGTCCGTTCGCTCAGAGAGCTTCTTATCTACGGGTTAAAGGGTATTGCCGCCTATGTGGATCACGCAGCTATTCTCGGTTGCG
Organism: Pseudomonadota bacterium; assembly: GCA_030610915.1. The sequence goes on from JAUWQS010000028.1 coordinate 5,292, forward strand.
AGGACGAGGAGATTTATGATTTCCTGATGGAAGCCCTTGTCTCCACAACAAAAGACCTGACCGTTGACGAAATGGTGGCGATGGTCATGAGGGCCGGAGAATGTGCTGTCACTGGGATGGCCCTTCTTGACAAGGCAAACACAGCGGCTTATGGAAATCCGGAGATATCAAAGGTCAATATCGGTGTCAAAAGCAACCCGGGAATCATTATCTCCGGTCATGATCTCAAGGATATGGAAGAGCTGCTGGAGCAAACCGAAGGAACGGGCGTGGATGTGTATACCCATGGCGAAATGCTGCCGGCTAATTCTTATCCCGCGTTCAAAAAATACACCCATTTCGTGGGCAATTACGGAAATGCATGGTGGAAACAAGATAAGGAATTCGCATCCTTCAGCGGTCCCATACTCATGACAACCAACTGTATTATCCCGGTTAAGGATTCATACAAAGACAGAATCTTCACAACCGGAATGACCGGGTATCCTGAGGTAAAACATATTCCTGACAGATCAGAAGGCGGTGTAAAGGATTTTTCAGAGATCATAGAACTGGCAAAGAAATGCGATCCGCCCGTTGAGATTGAAACAGGTGAAATTGTCGGTGGCTTTGCCCATAATCAGGTACTTAAACTGGCTGACAAAGTCGTGGACGCGGTGAAATCCGGGGCAATTAAGCGCTTTGTCGTAATGGCCGGCTGTGACGGACGTCATAAAACAAGGAGCTATTATACTGATGTCGCGCAGGGACTCCCAAAAGATACTGTGATCCTGACAGCCGGCTGCGCGAAGTATCGCTATAACAAACTTGATCTCGGTGATATCGGCGGTATCCCGAGGGTGCTTGACGCGGGCCAGTGCAATGACTCCTATTCCCTGGTCGTTATCGCCCTGAAACTGAAAGAGGTCTTCGGACTCGAAGATATTAATGACCTTCCCATATCTTATGACATTTCATGGTATGAGCAGAAAGCAGTGGCCGTGCTTCTTGCCCTCCTGTTCCTCGGGGTTAAGGGCATCCGACTGGGACCGACACTCCCGGCATTTGTATCTCCAGGCGTTCTCAAGGTTCTCGTGGAGAATTTTGATATCAAGCCGATCGGAGACGTGAAGGCGGATATCGAGACAATAATGAAGGGAAAGTAATAACTCCTATCCTTCCAGAATTACAAAGGAGGTTTGTTCATTATGAAGGAAATATTAATCATGCTTGCGGTTGTTGCAGCCTGGTTTGTTCTCCAGGCCTATATCCTGCCCAGGATGGGAATATCCACGTGAATGAAACAATCCTGCCAGTTGGCGGATAAAAAGAGTGACGCAGGCAAACTTAATGGCAAGAATATCAAGTGAATTTTTGCAGAGGGTAGAGTTGGCATATTATGTCTGACGATCATTCAAAAATGGAGCTGGAAAGCAGAACCGCTGAGGCGATGATTGAGATATTCTGCCATGGACAACATGGCGGCAAAGAAGGGCTCTGTCCCGAGTGCCGGGAGCTCCTGGACTACGCTGTGCAACGCCTTGAAAAATGCCCCTTTCAGGAGAACAAGCCAAAATGCGCCAAATGTCCTGTACATTGCTACAAACCGGATATGAGGGAGAAGATCAGGGCAGTGATGAAATATGCCGGTCCCCGCATGCTTTACCGGCATCCCGTCTTGTCGAGCGCGCATTACCTGACAGGGAAATAACGTAAAAGTTCAATAAATAGGGTAAGGCATATGGCAGAAGCATGTAGCGTAAGGCTTCAGCCTTCCATGTGGTGAATATGGAGACCTGAAGGTCTCCGCTACATGGGCTGTGCAAAGCTCAAAGGCGTAACCTTTATGCCCAAACCCCGCTTCCAGAAAATGGAGGCGGCTACGTGCCTGGGTTTGCCCCTATTTATTGAGCTGATACAAAATAACAACGTATGCGCGGCCTTCGGAAATTGCTAAACAGGTATGGCGTCCCCCGATTTGTCCCAACTGGTTAGCAACTTTTTGATATTTATGAGATTTTAGAATATTTGTTCAATATGCGTTCATAGTCTATTGAAATATCCTTTTTAATTCTCTTCAATTCACCACCGACGACTTTGTATTTATCTTGCACATTCATCTCCTTGAAATGTGTATGTTGCTAACGGCACGCATCACCTGCACCCAAAGCCAACAAGAACCTTGACAAAAGCATCGTAACAGTTTCATCGAAACTATTCTGGAGTTTTGCCTGTTCTGCTATCCTAATTTTTTCGAATAGTTCGACAGGGATTCTCGCTTTGAGTTCAATCAAGTTATATGGAATATTACTTCCTATCTCTGGTAGATTAGACTCCCATTCGGGCAACCCTATTAACCTTCCTTGAGGTCTCTGGATAAAAATCAGTTTGGGATTATTGTAAGTATCATCCCGTATGTTCTTTTCAATTGTTTGGGCATGTGATTGTACTGGATCTTGTGCCGCACTTCTAACCATGCGTCGTTCAAGTGCAAGTCGAGCTAACTCCTTTGAACTGATAGGTCTTTTCACCTCATTTAAATTGTCAATAAATGTAATATTTTCTTTTATATTGCCCTTATAGCACGAATTAGATTCCATCTTTTCTTATATCAAATAGACATAAGCGGAAAATTACCCCTTGATTTCTCCGTTTCGATGAAATATACCCCATTATCATGGAAGACAAGGAGAAATTCAGGCCGGATCCTCAGTTACGGCTTATGGATCAAGTGCGCCAGGTTATGCGTTATCATCACTACGCGTATCGTACCGAGAAAATGTACTGTGACTGGATTGTGCGGTACATAAAATTTCACGATAGTAAAACGCACCCGAGAGATGTGGGGGAAAGTGAAATTGAGGCATTTCTCAGCCATCTGGCCACGCATGAAAATGTTGCGGCGTCAACACAGCGACAGGCTTTGAATGCAATTGTCTTTTTATACCATAATGTCCTTGATATGAAAATTGACGGTCTGATCGAGCCTGTTAAGGCAAAGCGGCATCGTCGTCCTCCTGTGGTGATGACGCAGAGTGAAGTGCAGAGCGTATTCGCACAGATGCAGGGGAAACATTTGTTGATGGCACTGCTTTTATATGGTAGCGGACTTCGTCTCATGGAATGTATCCGATTGCGAATCAATGACCTGGATTTCGAAAGAAGCAAAGTATATGTACGTTCCGGAAAAGGTGGCAAAGGTCGTGTGACGGTTTTTCCCAAATCTATACAGGCGGATCTGCAGATTCATATTGATAAGGTGAAGCGCCTTCATGACGAAGATCTGTTACATGGTTATGGGGAGGTATATTTGCCGGGTGCGCTGGAGAGAAAGTACCGTTATGCCGCAAGAGAGTTTCGTTGGCAATATGTCTTTCCTGCTAAGAAATTGAGCAGGGATCTCCGCACGGATACCTTGCGCCGGCATCATGTTCTTGAATCGGGCCTGCAAAAAGCAGTCAAGACGGCGGCTGACAGAGCAGACATTATGAAACGGATTGGCTGTCACACCTTTCGACACTGTTTTGCGACTCATATGCTCGAGAACGGCGTTAATATACGTGTTGTCCAGGAACTAATGGGCCATGCCGATGTAAAGACAACTGAAATCTATACCCACGTGATGGAAAAGGATATTTCAGCCGTTGTCAGTCCGCTGGACGCTTTAACACAAAAAAATAGGTAGGCAATTTTCTTCACCAAATCTTCAAAGGCAAAGATACGAGAATTATACGATGAGGTCGTGGAGGAAAAAGGTGAATAAGGGCAGATAAATTAATATCTTCAATGATATCACACGAAACATATTCCTGTTGGGATTGGTCAGTTTATTAACCGACGTAGTAATCTGGCGACACCTTGCCTATTTATGTTCGATAGAAATAAGTATGGTGTCCGTATGCAGTAGCAACTGTTTGATCTTACGGCTTAAAGTCCCGTCCTGGGAATTGTCCGATTCACCCCGGTAGTTCAAGGGAGCAGCGGTTAATAACGCATCTGCGCAAGCGGCACAATGTCAGAGACAGGAAAACGGAATACGTCCGGTTTACATACCGGGCGTTGTACGAGAGGTACTGGCCTTACAAGGTGCCGATAACAGCGGTCTGGAATAGGGCTCATGCCTTGTAGTGAAGAACATCGGAAAGCCGTGTGCGGGGAAATAGCGTGCCCGGTTTAATGAGGGAGAATTGGCAAGTCAACTATGGCGTAGCTATTTAGGCACCGCCATACGAAAGGGGTGGAAACAGATAAGCTCGCCTAAAGCGGGTATTGCCAGTTCCCTACTCTACACAGGATTTCCACCTCGATCAAAAAGGAAAATTAAAATGCAGTCAAAACATGAAAGGTACTTTTGGGCGCTGGTAACAGCGTTGGCTCTGGTATCATTTGCTTTGCCAACACTGGCAGCACAAAAACAGCTTTCGAAGGATAAGGTTGCAGTAGTGAACGGATCGGTGATCACACGGACGGATTTTGATGCAGAGATTAGCCGTATCCACCGGCAGTTTCGCAGCATGGAACAACCACTTTCGAGTATTCGATTGGCAGAAATCAGAAAGGAAGTCCTCGAAAAACTTATCGGCAGTGAACTGCTCTATCAGACGAGCCAAAAGAAGGGAATTACGGTTAATGAAGCGGCAATCAATAAACAACTGACAGCGCTGAAAAAACGATTTCCCAGTGAAGCGGAATTTAACAAGGCCTTGAATAAGATGAATCTATCCGAAGCTGCCATAAAATCTCAGCTTGAGCGGAGTATGATTATTAAAGAATTTGTTGACAAGGAATTTGTTCAGAAGATTACGATTCCCGACAAGGAAAGCAAGGCATACTATGAAAGCAACCCGGATTTGTTCAAACAAACCGAACAGGTTCAGGCCAGCCACATTCTGATCAATATTGATCCCCATGCAGATGCATCTCAAAAAGCTGAAGCACGCAAAAAGATTGAAAAGATCAAGGAGAGACTGCAAAAAGGTGAAGATTTTGCGGCACTTGCCAAAGAGTTTTCCCAATGTCCCAGCAATGCCAAGGGCGGCGACTTAGGCTACTTTAGGCGGGGACAAATGGTCCCCCCTTTTGAACAGGCTGCTTTTGCTTTAAAGCCTGGCACGATCAGTGATATCGTCGAGACCAAGTTTGGATACCACCTCATTAAGGTCATAGATAAAAAACCTGAGTCTACAATTCCTTACAAAGACGTTAAAGAGAGACTTGAACAGCGCTTAAAGCAGAAAAAAATACAGAAAGAAATAACTTTATACGTTGAGCAACTGAAAGAAAAAGCAAAAGTGGAAAGATTCCCGACGGATGCCCCCTGATAACCGAAACCTCATACATTGCTATATCTGAGTGCCCAAGCTATCCCACACGGGATGACTCGATGACGGTTCTCATAACTTTCACAAATGTGTGTCATCTCCAAGAGAGTTGGTAGGATTATAAGGATTCAAGGGGTTGATGGAGCAAGTGAAATGCTTAAGAATTATAAAGAGTTAGAAAGAAAGCATTTTACACCTTGAATCCTCGAACCCTTTGCATCAACTAATCGGGAGAAGAACCAAATTCCATATTTGATAACCAAATTTATATTTTGATGGACGTCCCTTATGTTGTGTGTTTTTCTATCCTATTGAAATTGCAAGGTTATATCGTCATTCTAGCTTTTTGAAGATATGTGGTATATATTCAAGTAGTTATTCATTTTCCGGCCATTTTTATAATTTCACCGGCAACATAAAA
>JAUWQS010000517.1 GCA_030610915.1 Pseudomonadota bacterium
ATATCTTTGGCGGCGATGAAGATACATTGATGGGCTACTATGACGATAACGATCAGGTCTTTCTGAGTCTTAAATTTTATATGTAAAAAGGACGTAACTACTCAGCCACAGATTCACACAGATGAACGCAGATAGGTTTAAATACAAAAAAATCACGTGACTGCGTGAGTAGTTAGTGCCTGAACGAAAACCCCTCTTTTTGTCATTTCGACCGAAGGGAGAAATCTTTAAAGTCACGTATTTTCAGTAGCATAAGATTTCTCGCTCCGCTCGAAATGACAGCTTCGGATAGTTTTCGTTCAGGCACTAGTTACAAAAGGACAGGCGTCTCGCCTGTCAGAAACATCCGGCCCGACACTTCACCAAAACAAGGGGAAGCAATGAAACAGGACCTTCTTTCCAGATTAGAGGAACTCGGACTGACCACCCAAAAGGAATACATGGATGAGGCATTTTCCAGAAATATCGGCCTATTAACCAGGGAAGAACAGGAAAGGCTTGCCAATGCTAAAATAGCCATCCCCGGAATGGGGGGCGTTGGCGGTGTTCATCTTATGACCCTCGTGAGAACCGGTGTCACTAAATTTCACCTTGCCGATTTCGACACCTTTGCCCCTGTCAATGTAAACCGCCAATTCGGGGCAAGGGTTCCCGATTTTGGCAGGCCCAAATTAGAGGTGATGGCAGAGGAGGCCTTGAGCATTAACCCCTACCTTGAGATCAGAGAATTCCCGGAGGGTATTAACAGCGCCAACATAGATAATTTCCTTGACGGCGTGGAGATTGTCCTTGACGGCCTCGATTTTTTCAATTTCGATACCAGGCGGCTCCTCTTCAACCGGGCAAGGGAAAAAGGTATCTATGTCATCACCGCCGGGCCGCTTGGGTTCAGCGCCGCCATGCTTATCTTTTCACCTCACGCCGGCATGGGTTTTGATGAATATTTTAATATTAGCGACAATATGCCGGAAGAGGATAAATATCTCTCCTTTGCAATGGGCCTGGCGCCAAAGGCCACACAGATAAAATACATGGACCTTTCCAGTGTCAACCTGAGATCAAAGGCCGGTCCTTCCCTGAATATCGCCTGCCAGCTTTGCTCCGCCATGGCGGCAACCGAGGCGGTCAGGATCATCCTGAGAAAAGGAAAAATCAGGCCTGTTCCATTTTATTTTCAGTTTGATCCCTATGTTCAAAAATATCATAAGAGAAGGCTTCGCATGGGAAACAGGAATCCGGTTCAACGGGTGAAGATGATAGCAGCCAGGATTATGTTGAGAAAAAGCAGGAAGAGTATAAAAACCTTACAGGATAATGGCAACAATGATCGATAAATACTGCAATCAAATATTTCGGCATCCTAAATTCTATCTTTCCGTAATAATCCTGATTACCATCGGCTGCGCCTTTTTGTATTCAAGGCTTCCTGTGGAGACATCGGTGGAGTCTCTGATCATGGAAGACGACCCGGATCTGCTCTTCCATAACGACTTCAAGGAACAATTCGGCGAAGACGAGTTTCTGGTAGCGGCCTTTTCCGATCCCGATATTTTCACCCCGGGCTTTCTC
>JAUWQS010000062.1 GCA_030610915.1 Pseudomonadota bacterium
GTGTTACTGTTGGGCGCTCAGATTTAGGTTAGATTTAGTCGATACGATTGAACAAAAGCAGAGGAATAGTTGTGCTATTTCGAGGATTTTGCGATTGAGGATCGGCTAAAGATGGCCTGAAGATGAGATGCATAAATGTGACACTTGTTTCCTGACAGACCCTAAAGTGCCACAGGGTGATGAAAAGCCGTATAATTGCAAAGCTGGTTATTTCAGAAGACTTGATGGAACAACCCAGAAAATGGCAAATCACGAATTGCGCGCTATGTTCAGGGAAAGCGAAAAGACCCCATTTGAGGAAATAATCAGGAATGATATTGCGTGGGACGATATATCGAGAGAAAAGGTAAAAACGTTCCTGGAAGAAGCGCATATTGATGTAAGAAAGGTGATGCATTCGTAAAAAGTCCACGCAGCGTCATTCTGAGGAGCGGAGCGACGAAGAATCTCAATGATATCAGATTCTTCGCTATCGCTCAGAATGACAAAAGAGTGTTTTTCAGACTTTTTACGAGTCTGTCAAAGGTAACACTTCGCAATATTTTTACGAGTCTGAATGTGGCAAGAGATGACAAGATTACCAATGCGGGAATCCTCTTTTTTGCAAAAAATATCCGAAGATTCATAACACATGGTCAGATGACATTGATTGCCTTCAAGGGAACAGAACGTATTCATATATTTGACCGGCAGGACATCGGAGATGACCTGCTGACGCAATTTGACGCTGCTATCCTTTTTCTCAAGAAACATCTGAATCTTCGGAGTGTCATAAAAGAAACAACCCGGGAAGACAGCTACGAAATACCTCTTGATGCCCTGAGGGAGGCAATAACTAATGCGATCATTCACCGTGATTACAGTATGCGCGGCACCAGCCTGATGGTAGAAGTTTATGATGACAGAATTGAGATAACAAATCCCGGCGGCCTGCCCAGAGGGTTACAAGAAAAGGACCTTGGCCGCATATCTGTAAGAAGAAACGAGATTATTGCCGATCTTTTCTACAGGATGGGCAAAGGCGAGCGGGCGGGCACCGGCATCAAGAGGATGAATGAATCTATGATGGCAGCCGGATTACAATTGCCTGAAATAAAGCATACGACGTTCTATACAATTATTCTTGGACGTCCATCAGCGCGAAGTGATAAAGATATACTTGCCGGGCAGCGACCAGGCAGTGACCAGGTTGCGACCAAGCGGTGACCAGGCTGTGGACAAACATGTCATCCTGAAAACATGCCTTGAACCGGTAAAGATGAAAGAATTGATCAGCATTACCGGGTTTAAACACAGAACAAATTTCAAAAAGAATTATATTAATCCGCTTGTCAATAACGGCCTGCTCGCGTTGACAGTTCCAGACAAGCCAAGCAGTCCCAACCAGAGATACATAACCACGGAAAAAGGAAGAAATGTTTTGGAACAGAAAAAGAGAGAAAAAGATCATTCCATATAACATCCTTGATCTGGAAAGGTCGGGCCAACAGATTCCTTCAGCTAAAAGAGAGGTTATTTTATCCGAATTCCTGACAAGTGAAAACAGAAAGTAATCATGGACAAACAGGCAGCAGAAAATCTAATCAGCAATACATTCAACCGTCCTTTCAATGAAAGCAGTTTCTCAAATTTTATACGAAACCTCCTCAACGATATTGATGAATCAAAAGCCTTTTCGTATCTAGTGCCTGAACGAAAACTATCCAAAGTTGTCATTTCGAGCGGAGCGAGAAATCTTATGGCACTGAAAATACGTGAGTTTAAAGATTTCTCCCTTCGGTCGAAATGACAAAAAGAGGGGTTTTCGTTCAGGCACTATCTACATGGAAACTACATCAGACATTCATTCACAGACCACGTCAAACAATATCGCCGCATCGGCATTTACACAGACCCGAATGGCGAAAGGATCGACTATTGTTGCATATTATTTGGATAACCTGGATGACTGGCGATTTCCTGTATCCGAAAAGACAGGACTTTGAAACCTGGTGTAAAAAAAGTAAAATCACAGAAATTGTCAATTTAAAGATTCATCATCACCATTTACATTATTTGAGCCAATGAAAAATGACATAATACCAATCATTGATCTTTTTGCCGGACCAGGTGGCCTCGGAGAAGGATTTTCTGCATTAAAAAGCAATAATGATCCTCCTGTTTTTAAAATCTGCCTTTCCATCGAGAAAGACCCTGAGGCACACAAGACACTCGAACTCCGAAGCTTTTTCAGGCAGTTTTCGGGTAAAGCAGCTCCTGCCGAATACTATATGCATCTTCGTGGAGAAATTTCTCGTACTGAACTTTTCAAAATGTATCCCCATGAAGCTGAACTTGCTTCACAGGAAGCATGGCGGGCAACCTTGGGAAAAACCTCTCCCGAAGAGGTCGACATCCGAATTGAAAAATCACTTTGCGGGAGAATGACATGGGTTTTAATCGGGGGACCACCCTGTCAGGCCTATTCTGTTATAGGTCGATCAAGACGTGGAGGAATCAGGCCAGACGATAACCGGGTTTTTCTTTACGAAGAATATCTGCGAATTCTTGCGAGACATATGCCACCTGTTTTTATCATGGAAAATGTAAAAGGATTGTTGTCTTCGAAGGTCAACGGCAGTTTCATCTTTGAACAGATCCTCAAAGATTTAAGAAATCCAGGCATGGTAGTCGGTAAGTTTAAAAACAATTTACGTGATAAACCTTACAGGATATTTTCTCTCACAAAGGAGCCAGAAGGTTACAAACAAGATGGCACTCCTGTTTACAGAAAGCAGGATTTTGTCATTCGATGTGAAAATTATGGCATTCCACAGGCCAGACATCGAGTAATCCTTCTGGGGATAAGAGATGATCTCAGTATTAACATGCCTGATCAATTGAAAAAACAGCAGAGTTCAATTCCTGTGTCGGAGGTTTTGGATTCCTTGCCCCCGCTTAGAAGCGGCCTTTCCAGAGAACCGGACAGCAGCAGGATGTGGAGAGAGAGAATCAAAGACGCTTCAAAACAATCCTGGATTTCGGAACTTCGTCGTAATGGAAACGTTGAAGTATACGAAAAACTCCAGACAACAATAAATAATCTCAATATCCCCAAATACGATCGCGGAAGTGAGTTTGCACCCTGCCATCAAATGATTGATTACGAACGGGAATGGTTCCACGATCCCGATCTTCACGGTGTATGTAACCACAGCACTCGTGGACACATGGTCAGCGATCTGTATCGTTATCTTTTTGCGGCGAGTTTTGCTGACGTACATAAGCGGTCACCTGTACTTGAAGATTTTCCCGATGGTTTGTTACCAGATCACAGTAATATCAAAAACAATCTCAGAAAAAATTATTTCACCGACCGTTTCCGTGTCCAGGTTTCCGGCAAGCCGTCAACAACGGTTACAAGTCATATTGCAAAAGACGGGCACTACTACATCCATCCGGATCCAAGTCAATGCAGAAGTCTGACTGTGCGTGAAGCTGCACGGTTGCAGACATTTCCTTTTATGGATGCTCTTAATAGCAGAATCATTTAATATTGTTCGAGGAGATATATGACATTAAAACCCGGGATATATGAGGAACTGATAAGCCACTCTCTGAAAAATGCAATTGATGGTACCAAGAATCAGAACCATGATGTTACGACCAGGAAAGTCGACCCTGGCGAAAGTCATCAAATCATTGCCCAGCATATGCAACGAATATTGTCACGATCTCTGGCCGATATAAATGCTGAGGATCATGTAGGTCTCTATAATGATCTGTTGGAGATAATTCAAAAGCACACTGCCAGATATAATAAATCTGACATGCTTTTATCGCCGGCAGAGCGTCTGCTTGAAATACACGACCCGATGCTCCCCATCCATCCAAGGCCGGACACACCGCTTTCTTTTGGATGTCTGCTTACCGCCACATCATCTGATCCCAGCCTTGTATCCCAGTTGCAACAGGAAATACTCAATGCAGACAGGATTGATATCCTATGTTCGTTCATCAAGTGGAGTGGAATTCGAATACTCAGGGATGAATTAGAAGAATTCACCAGGCAAAAGCATGCCCGTCTCAGGATCATCACAACATCATATCTGGGTGCCACGGATTTTAAAGCAATTGAATTTCTTCAAAGTTTGCCCAATACCCAACTGTGGGTTTCCTATGATACAAAGCGAACCAGGCTGCATGCCAAGGCATATATGTTTCACCGCAACAGTGGTTTTGGTACGGCTTATGTGGGTTCATCTAATCTTTCCAATCCAGCGCTTACCAGTGGTCTGGAATGGAATGTCAAGATCAGCCAATACGAGTCAGAGCACCTGTGGAACAAAATCTGCGCCACTTTTGATACCTACCAGAATGATCGCGAATTTGCCGTTTATGACAAATCGCAAAAAGACCGCCTGAAACATGCTCTGGACAAGGAGCGTACAGCCAGAGATACTGAAGATAACGGGGGCATTATTTTATTTGATATAATTCCGTATCACTTTCAGCAAGAAATCTTGGATAAACTTGAGGCTGACCGAAAATTGCACAATCGATATCGAAATCTGGTAGTTGCCGCTACCGGAACAGGCAAAACGGTTGTTGCAGCCTTTGATTATAAGAGATCGGTAAAGGAACACAGGCAGGATAGGCTTCTCTTTGTGGCCCATCGTGAGGAAATACTAAAGCAGAGCCGGGGTATCTTCCGCACGATATTGCGCAATCAGAATTTTGGTGAGCTTCTTGTAGGCAATCATGAGCCCGACCACCGTGAACAACTTTTTGTTTCTATCCAGAGCTTTAACGCCAGACACTTATGGGATATTATTCCGCCTGATTTTTATGATTTTATCATTGTGGATGAGTTTCACCATGCCGCAGCCGCAAGTTATCAACGACTGCTGAACCATTTTCGTCCCAAATTCTTATTAGGGCTTACCGCTACTCCGGAACGATCAGATGACCTGGATATAGTAAAATATTTTGATAACCATATTACAGCCGAGATACGACTGCCCGATGCGATAAATCGCAAACTGCTTTGTCCGTTTCAATATTTCGGAATCACTGATGATACGTCAATTGATCTAAGGGACATTACCTGGAGTAGAGGCGGCTATAATCAAACAGAACTTGATAAGGTGTTTACCGGCAATGATGCCAGGGCTCAGCTTGTTATCAAAAAGGTAAGGGAAACTTTGCTTGATGTACACCATGCCCGTGGCCTTTGTTTCTGTGTCAGTCAAAATCATGCCGCCTTTATGGCTAAAAGCTTCAATCATACCAACATACCTGCTGATGTACTCACAGCAGAATCATCTCGGCATGAACGTGATACTGTTCAGAAGAGGCTTGTTGACCGTAAGATAAACTTTATTTGCGTAGTGGATCTTTATAACGAAGGAATCGATATCCCGGAAATCGACACAGTGCTTTTTCTCCGACCGACTGAAAGTCTGATTGTGTTTTTGCAGCAATTAGGCCGTGGCTTGCGGCTTTATGATGATAAGGAATGCCTCACAGTACTCGATTTTGTGGGGCAGGCCCACCAGCGTTTTAACTATGAGCAGCGCTTTCGTGCGCTTACTGGCAGGACATCACGCAGAATCAGTAAAGAGATTGCCGAAGGCTTCCCTCATCTGCCCTCTGGATGCGTGATCAAGCTTGAAAAATATGCACAGAAATATGTCTTGGATAATATCAGGCAGAATCTCTTGAATATTACGAGGTCCAGGTTTGTTCAACGAATTGCAACCTTTCAAAATGATACTGGTTGTAAGCTCACACTTCCTGCCTTTCTGGATTATTATGGACTTGGGATAGATGACGTTTATAAACGTGGCTCTTGGGCACGGCTTTGTGTCGAAGCAGGAGTGAAAACCGATTTCTTCGAACCCGACGAAAAGCCTCTTAGCAAGGGGCTACGCAGGATAATTCATTATGACTGTGCCCCTCAGCTTGAGCGACTGCTGAATATTTTGGCAGGGAATTTGGGAACTATCGATAGACTGGCCATTGAGGATGAGCGGCTAATGACCATGCTGACTCTGTCCATCTGGGGGCAAAACCTGCGGTTCGAAAGTCTATCAGAAGGATTTAACGCCTTACATAATAATCCAATATTATATAATGAACTTCTGGAACTGTTAACATACTTATATGAAAGTACAGATACGATTGTCCACAGGCCAGACCTGCCTTTTGTTTGTCCGCTATATGTACATGCACGTTATACCCGCGATGAAATCCTATCCGCGCTGGGTCACTGGACAATCTCACGTCAGCCCAGCATGCGCGAGGGGGTAAAATATCTGCCCGCTATAAGTACAGATCTGTTCCTGATTACCCTTAACAAGACCGATAAGGAATATTCCCCGACTACCATGTATGAAGACTATGCAATAGGTGAGGATTTATTTCATTGGCAGTCTCAGAGCACGACCTCAGAAAAGTCGCCCACTGGCCAGCGCTACACCAATCATGAAATCCGCGGCAGCACGGTGTTACTCTTTGTCCGGGAAGACAAAAAAAACAATAACCTGAACATGCCCTATTATTTTTTGGGTCCGGCCACCTATGTTAGCCACAATGGTTCAATGCCCATGAGCATTATCTGGCGCTTGAAATATCCCATGCCGGGTAAGTTGATCAGAACAACTGAAAGGCTCGCTATAATTTAAGAGGTGGAAAGCTTCGATTACTATCCGTATAAAGCTGAGCGTGGAAGCCGGGTAGACGGCTATAACCTTGTTGAAGAGGATGGAGTCCTGAACCTTTTTATTTCAGATTATAGGAACAGCGAAGAGCTAACCAGTCTGACAAAGACAGAAATAAGTGCGGCTTTCAGAAGGCTGGAAAATTTCTTCTCAAAGTCTTTGACCCCGGAATTTTATCTTCAACTTGAAGAGACATCTTGGGGTTATGGTCTGGCACACCTGATTTGTACACGGAAAAACAGGGGAAAGAAGATATAGTGATCGATTTAATTGAGTCTTTCGGGGAATCTCTGCCATGTCTTCCCGCCCATATCGATACAAATACCTATCAGTCATATCTTATGGTGATGCCTGGCAATATGCTGGCAATGCTGTATGACAAATATGGTGCCAGGTTGCTTGAGCAGAATGTTCGTTGTTTTCTACAGTTCCGTGGAAATATCAATAAAGGCATAAGAAACACGATATATAATGATCCCGAAATGTTTTTTGCATATAATAATGGTATCGCCGCTACAGCAGAGGAAATCGATTTTGATGAATCAAATGGAATGAAGAAAATCAGGAAACTCAAAAATCTGCAGATTGTGAATGGCGGGCAGACAACAGCATCAATTTTTTCAGCTAAAAAGAAAGACAGAATGAATCTGGACAAAATTTTTGTCCAGGTAAAACTGTCTATTGTAGATCCAGAGCGTTCTGTAGAAGTGGTCCCCAAAATATCCGAATATGCAAACAGTCAGAATAAGGTTAATGCTGCTGATTTTTTCGCGAATCATCCTTACCATATCCGTATGGAAGAGTTTTCCAGAAGGCTTTGGGCTCGTCCAAAGGAAGGAGAACTCAGGCAAACGAAATGGTTTTATGAAAGAGCTCGTGGCCAGTACCTTGATGCTCAGGCGCATTTAACTCCGGCATCAAGAAAAAAATTCAAGGGTGAATGCCTGGGAAGACTGTCCTCATACAGTAAGTAAAGGCGCTCAGAAAAATTTTGCCATTTATGCATCTGGAATCGGCAAGAAGTGGGACAAAGATGAAAAAGCGTTTAACACCGATTTTCACAGCAGCTACAACCGCCAGGATATTACCCTAAAAAAGTAAGAGTGGATAGACGCAACTACAGCCTGTACATTGCTTTCTTTTCATTGAGGTTCATAATATTAGGGTTTCCTTTTGGCGAATAA
>JAUWQS010000280.1 GCA_030610915.1 Pseudomonadota bacterium
TCAGGCCATCTTTAGCCGATTCTCAATCGCAAAATCCTCGAAATAGCACAACTATTCCTCTGCTTTTGCTCAATCGTATCGACTAAATCTAACCTAAATCTGAGCGCCCAACCGTAACACCTATTCCCTGACAGACCCTAACGAGACAAGAGGGCTATTCAAGTTCTTTCCGCTCCCGCTCGCCGGCCACAACATCCCTCAGCGCTCCTAAAAATTCTTCATTCTCTTTACAGTTTCCCACAGTAACTCTCATACAGTTTCTCAGAACTCCGGGAGCGTCGAATTTCTTTATCAAAATCCCTCTTTTAATTAAGCCTTTATATACACTGCCTGTATCAAAAGAACAATTAAAAAGAATAAAATTTGCGTCGGAAGGATAGGGACGAATTCCGTCAATTTTCGATAGTCCCTTGAAGAGATCCTCCCTTTTGCCAGCAACCTTATCTGCCTGTTTTTGAAATTCCGCTTCATTTTCAACATAGAAGCGAGCTATAATCTGTGAAAAAGCATTCAGATTATATGGAAGTCTCACTTTGTTCAGCTCCCTTACCAACAAGGGACAGCCTATAAAAATACCTATCCTCATGGCAGCAAGCCCCACCTTGGAAAGAGACTTTAATACCGCCAGGTTTTCATACTTGTCAAGGTATGACAGAAATGTCTTTCCTGCAAAGTTAAAGTAGGCCTCATCAACAACCACGATACCACTCGATGCTCTTATTATAGCCTCTATCTTGCCTGAATTAAAACAATTGCCGGTAGGATTGTTCGGGTAGCTCAGAAATACAAGCTCAGGAGACCTGTTTTTTATAATCTCAAGCATGGAATCCACATCCAGATCAAAGCGATCCTCAAGGGGGACCTCAATTATTCTGTGACCGGTATTCAAAGCAGATATTTTATACATGGCAAAGGTGGGAATTGGAATCATAACACCTGAAGCACCCACCTTTACTGCTACCAGAAGGATCTGGATAAGTTCATCAGAACCATTTCCGATAATCAACATATCATCATCAACGCCGTAGAGCCTGGCGAATCCCTTCCTGAGTTCGGGAGAGCCGGGCTCCGGATAACGGTTCAGGGTAACCTTTTCCAGGTTCTCAATAATTTTGCTTTTCTGTGAAGCGGAAAGAGTATATGGGTTTTCATTTGCGTCGAGTTTAATCCTGCAGGATGCTGCGGGAGTCCAATAAGCCTCCTGATTTAGCACCTCTTTCCTTATAAGGTTTTTTATCTCCATTGATAAACGCCTTCATCTGTTCAGGTTCACGGTTCAGAGTCCACGGTTCAGTGGTTCAGCAGTTCAGCGGTTCAGCGGTTCAGCGGTTAAAAGCTATCAACCGTGAACCGTGAACCGTTGAACCGTTTCTAAAGTCTCTTGCCATTTTTGCACGAATTCGAAGAATCAGCGAAGCTAATTTCACAACTAAGGGACTAACAGCCTTCAGCCTTCAGCCTAAACAACCTAAATCCTTTGGCATCTTTGTCAAAACCTCACAACCATCCTCTTCGACCAGCAGCGTATCCTCTATCCGAACACCCCATAAGTCAGGTATGTAAATACCCGGTTCTATTGTAATTACCATCCCTGCCTTCAGATAGCCTTTCGCTCTGGCAGATATCCTGGGCGCTTCGTGAATATCGAGCCCCACGCCGTGACCCGTGCTATGGGAAAAATATCTCCCCAGACCCGCGCTTTCTATATAACCCCTTACAATCCTGTCAATCTCCCTGGAGGCAACCCCTGCCTTTATTGAATCCAGCGCTCTGTCATGAGCGTCTTTGACAATAGTGTATATCTCTTTCTGTCTGTCAGTTATATTCCCAATGGCATAAGTACATGTCTCGTCGGAGTGATAACCGCCATAAACCGCTCCATAATCTATTACAACAAAATCCCCATCCTCAAGCCTCCTTAATCCAGGCTTTGCGTGGACCAGGGCAGTGTTTTTCCCGGATGCTACTATTGTTTCAAAGGAAATTCTCTCAGCGCCCTCGCCTCTCATTCTGTACTCCAATTCAAGAGCGATATCTCTTTCCCGGTTACCCGGTCTGATCAGCTCCAGGGTTGAACCAAGCGCCCGTGCCGATATTCCGGTCGCTTTCTTTATCAATTCTATTTCATTTCTGTCCTTTATTGCCCTTATTGCACTGAGCTCCTCAGATATCGGCCTCAACTTCAAGCCATTTAGTCTATCTTTCAGACCCAAATAGTAATCATAATTTATCACCGTCGATTCAAAACCAACGTTCAATAACCCCAAACCTGTAACAACTTGAGCGATCCCATCTGTTTTATCGTCATATTCAAAAACCTCTGCTCCCTCAACCTCCCCTCTTGCCTGGGTTACATAGCGCCCATCAACCATTAAGACAATCCTGTTCTCTCCGACAAGAAGTACCCCATCGCTTCCTGAAAAACCAACAAGATAGCGTATATTTTTCATATCAAAAAAGAGGATGGCTTCTATCTCAAGGCCGGCCAGTTTTGACCGAATGCGGGATATTCTCCCGGAATAAAGACTCATATGGTGCTCCATGGGCGGTTTGTATCTCTTTTCATCCCCTTAAGATTTTCCAGCCACCTGTTCAACTCATCAATTACCGAAATTCGCTTTCCTTCTGAAAGCGCCCTCGATTCCCTCCCTTTCAACGTGGTCTCGACATCTTTTAACCTCTCCGCCGCCCTGATATCTCCCGGATCTGACATGAGAATTTCCTTTAAGACTTCTCTTGCCATCTCGAGATGTCCCTGTTTTATATAAAGTTCCGCCAGAATTATCGTGTAAAAGCCCGATGATACATTGCCGGAATTTTCTGCATTCTCCGCATCCGGCAATAAATCACTATCTAAAGCGCCGACCAGAGAATCAAGTTTCGCAGACACTCCTTTCTCGATGGGCAGCCCGGAGTTAAGAGAAACAAATCTCCTGTATGCCTTTGTTGCTTCTTCGACAAGACCTTTTTCCAAGTATATATCCCCAAGATATTCAAAGACATGTGACCATTTGAGGATGTCGTCTTGCACACTCTTCAAAAACTCCAGGGCCTCTTCTATCTTATCCATCCTGATCAGCGAAGATCCGGCAATGATCCTTGCATCCACATCACCGGGAAACCGATCAAGCCTGTCCCGCGCCAAAGCGGCGGCCCTGTCAGATAAACCCTTCTTCAAATACACATCTGCCCTGAAAAGAAATTCATCTCTTCCTTCGATATCCTCGAAGAGGATATTGTCTTCCACTGTCTTTTTATCCTCCAGCCCATAAAGAAATTCTGTAAGCGTTCACGGAACGTTGAAATTAGAAAATAGAAATTGGAAATTGGACCTTCATGCTTTTGTACTGTTGATGAATGTATTCAATTTTGTTCCACTTATCAAAGTTGTGCCAGATCATATCTGATAACGCTTCTGCCG
>JAUWQS010000370.1 GCA_030610915.1 Pseudomonadota bacterium
GAAAAAGAATCTACCTCAACTTCTTTCAACTATGAACAGTTTTGTTTCACAAAAATATTCCTGGGCAGGTAGTAAAAAATTAATTTTTGAAGGCATGTCTATTTCGTAAGTACTGGTAGAAAATTACCGTGAAAATCTGTGTTTAATCCAAATTCGGTGTCGTTGCTGTGGCGCTGTTTTCTCTGTTTGTCGTTGTTGCTGGAGGGAACAGGCCTATTGTTGTGATGAATGCCGTATCGCAAAAAAACGCCAAAATCACTGTAAAAACCAAAGGCTATACCGCCAGACTGCCAAAGGGGGAAAAGCCCACAGTGAAGCTGAAAACCGCCGCCGACACGCAGAATCGAGGACAGCTTTGCATTCATCGAACATCGTTTCCTGCACAACGGTTTTTTCGCAATTCTTACCCACTACGAACTGTTGCTCTATGTATTTCTGGTATTGGTGGCAGATCGTAATGGCCTGTCCTACTACAGTTACGATAAGATATGTACACTTCTGCGCATCTCGGTAGATGAATAGTAACTACTCAGGTGGATAGACTGAAGGCTGAAGACTGTTAGGAAAAGCGGGAATACGGCATATTTTGAAGGTATCAGCTCAATAAATAGGGGGATTACATTTTTTAAAACGCTGGTTTCGATCCACAAACACTCTCACGTATCATCGTAGGGTGGGGTTTTATACCCCACCGGAGATGGTGGCATATAAAATGCCACCCTACATTCCTGGGTTGACCATCATTTATTTCGCTATAATCGTCAATAAGATAAGCGCTTGTCATTCCCGCGCATCTTTTTCTCTATGGTCGTTGAATATCTCACTCCGGTCAAACCTCAACTGTGCCACCTGTTCCGATACCAGTCCCACCATGAATATCACAACCGACACCATCATCAGCATGGCGGAGGTGGGACCATACCGTCCTCCCATGAAGAATATTTTGAAAAGGCCGTAGCCCAGTCCTGCAAGGAACATTGTTGCACTGACCGGCAGGAAAACTCTCATGGGCGAAAAGAGGGTTGCTATCTTGATGATAATCAGCAAGAAGCGGGAGCCGTCCTCTACCAGTCTTATCTTACTCTTGCCCAGGCGACGGGAGGTCTTTATCGGCACATATGTGAGGCTGTATCCTGAGCGTGCAACTGCCATGGTGATGGTTGTCGGATAGGAAAATGTATTTGGCAACAGAGAGACAAACCGACGGGCGATCTCCGCCTTGATCGCTCTAAAGCCCGAGGTCAGATCCTCAATCCTGCGTTTACACACATAGGTAGCAAACCAGTTGTATGTCCTGTTTACCATGGTTCTATGGACGGAAGTCTCTGAATCGCCGGTTCGAGCGCCGACCGCCATGTCATAGGCATCCATCTTTTCCAGCAGGCGGGGTATATCTTCAGGCGGATGCTGTCCATCTCCGTCAAGCGTGACCAGAATCTTACCCTTTGCATTTCTGATGCCGGTCTTCACTGCCGCGCCATTTCCCATATTGTAAGGATGAGATATAATTCGGGCCCCTGCCTCTTCCGCCCTCTTTGCCGTTTCATCCTTTGAGCCATCATCCACAACAATAATTTCGTAACTGCAATCAAGGGCATACATCACCTTGCATGTTCTTAAGACAACATCCGCTATGTTCTCTGCCTCTCGATAGACAGGTATAATTATACTCACATCGGAACTATCTTTGAACTCTTCAAAATCCGGTTTCTTTCCCATATACTCTTCCTTTCGAAAAAACCTGGGTAACACTGGGATATATCGCTTCTTTTTATCTTATTCGGTAATTACTCACTTACTATTTTCTAAAACCGAATTCGCTATCAGCAAATCGGGAAGAATCTTTCGCCTGAAAGAAAGTGAATGATTGCAAATTGAACACACAAGTTTCGGGATTTCTCCATAATTAGAATATGTAATTGAAAATAACACAACTTGTTAATGCCAAAATTTACCCATTGTCACGCTTTCTGTAATATGTCAGATTACGTGGTGTTCTTATACAATCTCAGGACTCTGGAGACTGAGTAGGTTCAATACTGAAGAGGGAATGACAAAATTGTGCATACTTTGACTTCCAGGTAACTTAAGCGAAATTGCACTCAAAAAGTGACTCCGTCGGGCGAGACGCCCGATCTACTGCGTGGGAAGATGTCCGACCTGCCGCAAGTAGGACAGGCGTCCTCGCCTGTCTATAATGAATGCAACCTGGCAATTCAAATTACTTTCCATTATAATGCCTAATGCCGACGTGCCTGCCTGTGCGTGCCCGCACGCAGACAGGTGCGGGCACGCACAGGCAGGCGCAGACAGGTCGGCATAGCGGAGCTTTTTGCGAAACTGTCAATTTTACATTCCCCGCAACCTATCTCTACCTGAGCGGTTAATTCCTGCCCTTTTTCAGGCTCAAAAAGTTCAGATCATATTCCTTAATCAGCCCCTCATCAGCAAAGCTGAAGTATCTGTTATCACCTATGATAATATGATCCAGCGCCTTAATCTGGAGAAGATTGCCTGCAAAGACCAGATCCCGGGTTATATCCTTATCGCTCCGGGAAGGTTTGGGATCTCCCGAAGGATGATTATGGACAAAGATGAGGCTTAAGGCATTATTTCTGATGGCGTTTTTTATGATCTCGCGGGGATAAACCGACGAGGTATTCAATGTGCCTTCAAAGAGATCTTCGATTTCTATGATCCTGTTTTTGCTATCTAAAAAGATGACCTTAAAGACCTCTTTTTTGAGATCACGCATGGAGTGATAGAGATAATCGAAAATCTCTTTTGATGATCCACAGAT
>JAUWQS010000532.1 GCA_030610915.1 Pseudomonadota bacterium
AGCTCAATAAATAGGGGGATTACATTTTTAAAGTGTTGGTCTCGAACCACGATAAGCGTTCACCGAACATTGAAATTAGAAATTAGAAATTGGAAATTCAGCCTTCATGCTTTTGTACTGCTCGGCTGAGCTCACGCCGAAGCCTGTCAACTCGTAAATTCGTTTCATCTCTCCCAAATTTCTATTTTCCAATTTCAAGTTTCAAGCCGTGAACGGCTAAGATTCACAATCACTCTTACATATTGGGGGTTGCCCCTATTTATTGAGCTGATACGCTATTACTCTGTTTTCATGTACGGTCCCGTACTTTTTTATTGACATTTTTTTAATATATGATTTAATGAAAAATATATGTGTCAGGTGCCCTTGCGTATCAGGGGTGAAAAGGGAAGGTGGTGAAAATCCACCGCATTGTGGCCAATGCTGTAATCCCTTGTTTGTGTGTAGTTAGTGCCTGAACGAAAACTGTCTTTTTCGCCCATATCTGCGTCAGACTCAAATTTTAATCCTCAAAATACTCAATGTATTCCTGCGGTTAAAATTTTCGTCTTCCTTGATCTGAACAAAAAATCCTAGTTTTCGTTCGGGCACTAGTTATCTTGTTGTAAAGCTCCGGTTTGCCATGAAGCGGCAGGCCGGATGAAAAGCCACTGGCCCTGAACAGGCGCCGGGAAGGCGAGCAGCAAGAAGGGAAGCCAGAAGACCTGCCTGACCGTTATACCGGATCGGTAAAGCCATAAGCCGCCCGGAACACTTATCATAAGTGTTTCGAGCGGCTTTTTTTATTGCCCAATCTGTAACCCATAACAAAAAGGAGTAAATTCTTATGCTTAAAAGATGTTTTCTGATTCTCATCCTGTTTATCGCTATACCTTTTAATTTTAAGGTTGAGGCATCGAGCCTGGGTCCCTCCGGAGGTCTTCTCAACTCCGGAAAGAACGGGGTTGATACTTTTTTGATAGCGGTGGTTCCTCCTCCCGGTTTCTATCTCATAGACTATACTTTTTTTTATTCCGCCCACAAGTTTAAGGGCTATGGAGGCGAGGAACTGAAGGATCCTCCTTTTGGAGGATTTTCAATGGAATATTACGGCAACGTCATTCGCCCTGTCTTTGTCACCAAAAAGAGGTTTCTTGGCGCAGTCGTCGGGATGGATATGGGCGTACCTCTGGTCCATAAGCACTTGAAGTCTCATTCTTTTAATGCCTCCAACGGCGGGTTGGGTGATATAGGGATATGCCCTGTCTGGTTAGCCTGGCCCGGCCGGATATTTCATGTTATTTTTAGCCCAGACTTTTTCCTTCCCACCGGAGAGTACGACAAAAGAGACATTGCAAATCTTGGAAACAATCATTACACCTTCGAACCACTTCTGGGGGTTACCGCCTTTTTGCC
>JAUWQS010000495.1 GCA_030610915.1 Pseudomonadota bacterium
TAATTTCAACGTTCGGTGAACCCGAGTAGTTACCATTTTTCTTTTGTGTCTTTGTGACTTGGTGGCTGCTTGAGAGGAGTAAATATTGATTCCAAGATATTCAAGAGAAGAGATGGCCTCGATCTGGAGTGCGGAAAACAGGTTCCGGAAGTGGCTCGATGTTGAGATTATGGTGTGTGAAGCCCTTGCCGCCAGAGGAGAGATACCTGAAGAGTCCCTGAAGAATATCAAGGAGAGGGCAGGATTTGATATAAAGCGAATTGATGAAATAGAAAAGACAACAAAACATGATGTCATTGCTTTTCTGACCTGTGTTTCTGAAAAGGTGGGCGCGGATTCCCGCTTTATCCATATGGGGCTGACATCTTCGGATATTCTGGACACCGCACTGTCTATCCTTTTGAAGGAAGCATCCGAGATTCTTATCAAGGATATTGACAGCTTATTGATGGTCTTAAAGAGAAAGGCCTTTGAGCACAGGGATACCCTGATGATTGGGAGATCACACGGGGTGCACGCAGAGCCGATAACCTTCGGGCTGAAGATGGCCCTCTGGTATCAGGAGATGGAGAGAAACAAAGAGAGAATGGCAAGGGCAAGGGAGGTGATCAGCCACGGGAAGATAGCAGGGGCAGTCGGGACTTTCTCTTTTATTGATCCGTCCGTTGAAGAGTATGTCTGCCGGGGACTGGGACTCAAGCCTGCCCCCATTTCAACACAGATCGTCCAGAGGGACAGGCATGCAGAATATTTTTCAACTCTGGCGATCATTGCATCTTCCATCGATAAATTTGCTCAGGAGATCAGATTGCTGCAGAGAACCGAGGTGCGGGAGGTGGAGGAATTTTTCTCCCGTGGGCAGAAGGGTTCATCGGCGATGCCTCACAAACGCAATCCGGTTCTCTCGGAAAACCTCTCCGGCCTTGCCCGCCTGATGAGATCCTATGCCGCAGCATCCCTCGAGGATGTCGCCCTCTGGCATGAGAGAGATATCAGCCACTCCTCGGTTGAAAGGGTTATAGCGCCGGATGCGACGATACTTCTTGACTTTATGTTGAACCGGTTTGCCGGATTGGTGGACAATCTTCTGATCTATCCTGAAAGGATGATTTCTAATCTCAATATGACCAGGGGACTGATCTTTTCCCAGATGATATTGTTGAAGCTGATTGAAAAGGGTATGTCAAGGGAAGGGGCCTACGGTGTTGTGCAGAAAAATGCGATGATGTCCTGGGAGAAGGGTCTTGAGTTCAAGCAATTATTGCTTGAAGATGGCGATGTTATGTCATGTTTGAGCGTTGACGATATTGAAGGCGCCTTCAGGGTTGAGAATTTCCTGAAGCATGTGAACTACATCTTTTACAGGGTATTTGGTGATTAAAAATGAAAAAATATTTCTGGTGTGTCTTTTTGCTCTTACCCTTGTTCTGTTTTGGCTGCGGTCATCTTGAAGGCTATCTCAATATCATGAAAGACGAAAGTATTTCGAAGGAATATCTCAACATCCTGAACGTATGGACAAGAGATGAAACGGTCTACTCTCAATTTGAAACCAGAGTCCACATTGTGGCGACTTATAAAAACAGGGAATTTAATAAGGCCTATCTCTCGGAATATTCGAGGATACACTCTTTGACTGAACAGGAAAGGAAAAAAAAGGGGGAGATACTGACAGATATTTCCTCCGATTTTACGGAGTTTCTATTTTATGCCTATACACCTGAGAAGGAGCCAAACGATTTTGACAGACAGAATTCTATCTGGAAGATATTTCTCCTGGATGAAAAGGGAAACAGGATGTATC
>JAUWQS010000057.1 GCA_030610915.1 Pseudomonadota bacterium
ATCGGTGGGCACCGTCTGTTTCGCCATATCGAGAGGTTTTACCAGATGCGGCGTCGCTATAATCACCAGTTCAGTCTCGTTCTTCAGGAAGGTGCGGCTTCTGAACAGCACTCCGAGAACAGGAATCTTACTCAGAAACGGGTACCTGGCGATGTCATCCCGAATAGTCTCTTTGAGAAGACCGGCGATGGCAAAGCTCTGGCCGTCCGCAAGCTCCACCACGGTCGAGGCCCTCCTCGTGGTTAATCCGGGCACCACGTAACCCCCGAATTTCACCGCCATTGAATAGTCCAGCTCAGACACCTCCGGCGCGACAGTGATGTTGATCCTGTCTTTGCTAAGGACGATGGGGGCGAAAGAGAGCCCTACCCCGAATGTCTTGTATTCTATAGTGATAGTGCCATCATCCTCCGGGACAGGCACGGGGAATTCCCCCCCCGCCAGAAAGTTGGCGGTCTGCCCGCTTAAGGCAATGAGCGTCGGTTCCGCCAGGATCTTGACCAGACCGTCCTCCTTCAGGGCGTCAATAAGGCCCGTCCAGTTTGCGCTGCCCTTATGAAATCTGAAAAGGGCGTTTACGGAATCTGCAAGATTAAATTCAAGCACTCCTCCGCTGGTCAGCTCATCCAACTGGCCCAGCCCGCCGAGTGACATGATGCCGAACTCTCCGCCTCTGACATAGTTGAAGTTAATCCCGAATCTCTTGAGCAGGCTCCGCGATATCTCGGCCACCCTCACCTCCAGCATGACCTGGTGCACCCCCCCCGCCTCGAGAAGATTGAGCACCTTTCCCTTGGGGGCGTATGCCTCAGCGAGAGCCACGGCCTGAGAGAGACTGGCCGCGCTGGAGACCCTGCCCGAAAGGGTTATGGAACCGGGCATGGCAATAACCCGGATATCTTTCTCATCCGGAAGAATCTCATGAAGCCGTTGCTTCAGCCCGATGATATCAGGAACCACCTCTACATGATAATAATAATAAGCCGGCTCTAAGGACTTCCTGACCTTTGGCCATATGGTCAGGTCGGTGCTCCCCACCTTTTTTCCCGTAATGTAGAGCTGGAGGGAAGATTTAAGCGGGCAGACAGCAATTTCCTCGTCGCCGATGAGAGCTCGTTTAATCGTAACTGCCTCCCCTGTCTTCCCGATACACGTAAAGACCTTAGACTTCCCCACCACAAGTTCGAGTATCTCTACCTTCCCTGTTTTCAGTGGCTCCGAATCAACCGCCCGGGCGTTTGCGACGAATATCAGCAGGGCAATCACAAAAATTATCGCCGCAGTTCCTCTCTTTTCGTATCTTCTTGATAAAAACACGGGTTTCATTCCTCCTTAGGTAGCGGTTACAGGGAACCGGTTTGTACATTCACTTTGATCACGCGGTTGCCTTTGAGCACCTCCATCGTGGAAACAGCCGTCAGCCGTCCCCGGGGTCCCCGCCTTTTGGGCTTAGGCCTAAAGGAGGCGAGCGTCTTAGGCACTGTAGCCCCCCATGTCAACACGGTTTCCGCATCGACGACATTTCTCAGGGCAAACTGGAGTCTTCCCTGGGTGGCGGCAAGGACCAGTTTCTCCGCATCTTTGGGCGTTACCTCGAAGGTGTAAACATCCACCGGAGCCGGTTTGCCTTCGGCATCTTCCTGCATCTGAGTGCCGGTCGCAAGGACGAAGGTGTTTTCGAGCACGGTCTTTGTGACCACCCTTTTTCTTCGCGGATCGGTCATGGTGACGAGAACATCGACACGGTCACCCGGCTTGATAAAACCCGATATGCCCATCACCTTGTCGCCCTTCACCGCGATCGCCCGGTTTCCCGGCTTCAACACGGACGAAACGCCGCCTCTGGTCACGCCCTCTCCAGCCAGCTTGTATTCCACAATGGGTTCGTTCTGTTTAAGCGGGGAGATAAGAATCCTGTTTTTAAGGGCGCTCGCATCGGAGGAATATCCGGGGGGAAGGCTCTCCTTCAGAAAGGCGACCGTCTTTATCATCTCCTCTTTAAGTTTTGTTCCCCACGGCAGATCAAGCGCCGCCACCGCGACGGGCACCGCCTCGGTCTCCACCCTTACCACCTCTTGCGGAGCTGCCTGTCTCTTTATCCATTTGTATAAGAAAAAACTCCCTCCCGCGGCGATTACCAGAGCCAACACGATGGGAATAACAGCCTTCCACCTTCCCATATCACACCCCCTTGTGATTAATGTTTATGCCAGTAAGGCACAAAGATAATAAGACCATAATATATGACTACTCACGTAGTGTCGTGTCAAGCGTGACATGTCGTATCGGGCACTCGTCATTCCCGACTCCCCACTTTGTCATTCCCGACTCCCTTTTTTGTCATTCCCGCTCCCCCTCTCGTCATTCCCACGAAGGTGGGAATCCAGTCTTTTTCAAGCACTTATGGACTCCCGCCTGCGCGGGAGTGACAGACTTCTAAGTAACTTGTCATTCCCGACCCCCTCATTTTGTCATTCCCGACTCTCTTTTTTGTCATTCCCGCGCAGGCGGGAATCTTATGAGCAGTTACCCCTATTTATTGAGCTATTACGTTCAAAGGTTCACGGTTGGTCGCCTTTTCCCATTCAACATTAGCTCCGCTGATCCTTCGGATTCGATGTTGGACGTTCGATGTTCGATGTTCATTCTTTCCTTCTTTGTTCCGGCTTGTCCGGGTTGGGCGAAGGCTGTTAGTTTTTGTAACCTTCCACCTTCCACCTTCCGAGCTGTTTAAATAAAACAGTATCCGCCCATCTCCAACAGGACATATAACATTGTGCCCAGCGCGATGGCTACCCCGTAGCACAGCCTGGGCTTTCGTTCATCTTCGCCCTCGGGCACTGGTACGGGGACAAACTGTGCCGTTAATGCAAACGTCTTGAGCGTCATCGCCCATCGGGCGATCATTCCCGCGCAGTATCTGCGCCATATCAGCAGAAGCACAATGGCATAGACCCCACCGATAACGGCCGTTAAGAGGGAGGCGATAATCACGCCCTTAATGCCGAGAGCAGCCCCCGCGGCCCCCATTAGCTTGGCATCCCCCGCCCCCATCCATCCCATCAGGTAGGGGACAAAGAAGATGGCCATCCCCACGACCAGCCCGCCTGCACTGAAGAGCAGC
Source organism: Pseudomonadota bacterium (assembly GCA_030610915.1). The sequence goes on from JAUWQS010000057.1 coordinate 3,125, forward strand.
CCATCCCAGCCATGGAGCGCCGAATGGCACCCAAGCGCCACAGCCATGGCCGGATAGGTGAGGAGGTTGGGAATCTTCTGAACGCGCAGGTCGATGACCGCGGCGACGATCAGGACCACAGATAAGAAGGCAACTATAAAAAGATCCACCGCCAAACTCCTCACCCTGCGCTCTTTTTTTCAAGGCAAGGGCCCGCACTCACTCCGAGATAATACGGGGAATGCGTGTGTACCTTAAGTACCAGCACTATCTAAATTATCGGCCACTTTATTAAATATATCTCTAAGGTTAGTGCCTACCGCGGTGACTGCAACAATGATGACCACCGCTATCAGGGCTGCAATCAGACCATACTCGATCGCCGTCACTCCATCCTCTTCCTTGAAAAATCCAATCAGTTTTTTCATTTTTTCATCTCCTTTCTGTTTTTTTTGTTCACATGAAGGTTGGTTATTACACATTAGCAACTTCCGCTACCACATAATAAAAGCTCCTGCAACATATTTTTGTAAATGGTTTCAATCAACTAATTCCCTCTCCCCAGGTGGGAGAGGGTCAGGGTGAGGGGGTTCCCCCTATTTGTTGAGCTATTACATATTTTTTTATCCCGTCAGTTCACCTCCTTTTATTTTTTGCAACATCTTAGTTTCACCACCTTCCTCCATGCGACTCTCTATTTAGAAATAAGCAAATACTATACCACAACGGCAAATATCTCGAATATTCTTTCTAACTAAGTGATATTTAAAGCCTCGTAAGAAGTCGAAATATGCGCAATTCTGTCATTCTGAGCGATAGCGAAGAATCTGATATCATTGAGATTCTTCGTCGCTCCGCTCCTCAGAATGACACTGTGTGGAGCTTTTACGAGACCGTTATATTTAAAGCCATAAAAATTTCACCCCATTTCAAGGAAAGATTCATCTTCCCATAAAACAGGGCATACTTTTACCTTTTTATGTAATTATTTTCCTATTTGTCCCAATAATAAACCGGTGGGCACCCTTGACGCATTTATAAACTCTGGACAGGCGGCATAAGGCAAACTCCAGATATTATGGATAAGACTTTTCATCCACCGGCCTTTTAAAGACAAACCTGTCATACATCAGAAAACTCATCGCAGCAGCCACGATGATACCCGCCGTCACATTGAGAATATAAAAGACCCCAAGTTTATCCAGGACCGCAAAAATAACAACCCGGACAGCCATCCCCATTAAGTTTGCAATGTGAAAGGTCACACACTGAGCCATGAGACCTGTGCCTGTTTTCTGGGGTATATCGCCCCATGTCCACATCCGGCTGATTGTAAAATTATATATTATGCTAAGTTCGATTGCCGCTATGTTTGCGATATTCTTTAAAAGATAAGTATCAAATCCGAAGACCTCAACAAACAGGACCATCAGGAAGAGATTTACGAAAGCGGCGCTTACTCCGGCTATAAAAAATCTCTTAATTCTTTTCGTGAACTTCATTGTTGCTCATCCCTGATGGATTCCCAGTCCCCTCACCTTGTCATTCCCAACTTACCGTTTTGTCATTCCCGATCTTCCACCTTGTCATTCCCGACCTTCCGCTTTGTCATTCCCGACTCCCACTTTTGTCATTCCCGACTTGATCGGGAATCCAGTTCTCTTCAACGTACTCTGGATGCCGGGTCAAGCCCGGCATGACAATTTTGGGGTTTTTGTCATTCCCGACCCTCCACCTTGTCATTCCCGACTCCCCATTTTGTCATTCCCGACTCCCCATTTTGTCATTCCCGACTTGATCGGGAATCCAGTTTTTTTACAAGCACTTATGGACTCCCGCCTACGCGGGAGTGACAAAAGTAATGCGAGAGTTACAAAGTAACACGGGAGTGACAAAAGTAATGCGAGAGTTACAAAAGTAACACGGGAGTTACAAAAGTAATGCGAGAGTTACAAAAGTAACACGGGAGTTACAAAAAGTCTTTCCCGACCGTCTCCGACTCCGGTGGGGAATCGGAAATCCGGAAATTATACCAACTCTTCATAAAGATCATGCCACTGCGGATTCATCGACTCAATCAGTTTTATCTTCCACTCTCTTCTCCACTTTTTCAACCTTTTTTCTCTTTCTATCGCGCTACGAATATCACTTGTATGTTCATAGTAAACCAGTGTATGTACTTTGTACTTTGCAGTAAATCCACCTATAAGATCATGCTTGTGTTCGTATACTCTTCTTATAAGGTCATTTGTAACACCGACATACAGGGTCCCATTTCTTTTGCTTGCGAGTATGTAAACATAATATGTCTTCACTCAATGCCCTGCACCACTGGTGAAAACAAGTCTTTAATCTGGATTCCCGATCCCCACTTTATCATTTCCGCTCCATCATTTTGTCATTCCCGACTCCCGCCTGCGCGGGAGTGACAAAAGTAATACGAGAGTTACAGGAATCTTTCCTGCTCTTTCACCTTGTCATTCCCGACTCCCACCTTGTCATTCCCGATCTTCCGCTTTGTCATTCCCGACTTGATCGGGAATCCAGTCTTTTCAACCGCTTATGGACTCCCGCCGGAGTTTACCCCCGCGAAGGCGGGGGCGGGAGTGACAAACTTTTTACAAGGCCGTCAGTCCTTATTCCTTATAAAGTTGTAAATTTCGTCAAACCTTCTGTTTGCGGAATCGAGGATGATGCCGGTAACAAACACGATTATTGACAGTATCAGCGACCCCGCGGCAAAAATGGCAAGCGGCACGTGCGTGATGTATCGCGTTTCGACAAACTCTCGGATTACTATGGAACCGGAAAGCAAAGAAATCAGCAACAAGATCACTGAACTGACAGAGAAGAACAGCAGGGGTTTATAATCCTTGAAAATCATAAAGATCGTTTTTAAAACCAGTATGCCATCCGTTACGGTATTTAATTTGGAATGGCTTCCCGCAGGCCTCTCTCTGTAGTTTATATCCATCTCTTTTACCACGTAACCATACTTCAACGCCTTGATTGACATTTCCGTCTCCACCTCAAAACCTGATGCCGTCAGGTTTATGTTTTTCACAAATGACCTGCTCATCACTCGAAAGCCCGACATGATATCCTTGAGGCCGGCTCCGAACAACTTGTTAATCAGGAATCTCACGAGCCTGTTTCCGAATGTATGCAATGGTCTGAATGCCTTGTCCGTGTATGTTTTCAGCCTGTTGCCTACCACCATATCCGCCCTGTCTTCGAGCACCAGGGCTATCATATCCTTTACACGGGAAATATCATACGTGTCATCCCCATCCACCATTACATATATATCGGCATCAACTTTATTAAACATCGACTGAACGACGAAGCCCTTGCCCTGCCGCTTTTCCTTTATTACCATGGCTCCTGACGATCCTGCGATTTCAGCGGTCCTGTCCGTCGAGTTATTGTCAAACACATAGACAGCGGCTCCAAGCATATTATTCTTCGCATCTCTGATTACATTGCCTATTGTCAATTCCTCATTATAGCATGGAATAATGGCTGCTACAGAAATAGCCATATAGCTATGACCTCCCTTTATTATTTTGACGGCTTTGTAGAAAACTTTGCTATCCCGACCTGTCAATTTTCAACGTAGATGCCGGATCAAGTCCGGCATGACAATTTGGGGGGGGTTGTCATTCCCAACCCCTCTTTTGTCATTCCCGACTCCCACCTTGTCATTCCCGACTCCCCCTTTGTCATTCCCGACTCCCCTTTTGTCATTCCCGACTCCCCTTTTGTCATTCCCGCGCAGGCGGGAATCCAATTCTTTCCAGGCACTTATAGCCTCCCGCCCGAGTTCACCTCGATCCTCCATAAATTGACATCGTCGCCTTTTTTTATCAGCTTCAAGGCGCCGCCATCCCGCGGGTCTATGTACATATGCCTGTATTCAACGAAGAATTCCGCTCCTGTCTTCCCGGCAAGGGCCACAATCTTCCCTTCCTTGTGAAAGTCGATATACTCATTCCTTATGTTTGCCCGCGGAAATCCAATTTCACATGAAGGGATGATACGAAGATCGGGTCTTACATAGAGAATTTTGTACTGGAGATTAAAGTCGGTCAGGACCAGCGCCCCCGCCGGTATAAGGGAAATATCCGCCTGGAACCTCTCCAGTGATTGTAACTTATCGTAGTTCTGGTGAAGAAAAACGGCAAAGACGATGATGTAACCAACAGCAAGATAAGGCTTGAGATTGATGGAGCCGGAGTCCTTGAGCTTTGGCAGTTTCATCCTTTTGAGGGTGTTCATGAGCGCATTCCCCCAGTAGGAGACAAGCCTTCGATAAGGTTCTAAAAGGATAGCCAGCGTTTCCCTTCCAAAGGCGACAAAAAGCAGGGGAAGGGTAAGGTCAGTGAAGTATCTGACATACTTAACTGCGGGCAGCAGATAGATGATTATCAGGATATTTGCGACATTCAGTTTTTTTGTCTTTCCCGAGAAGAGGGGATACAGAATAAAAAACAGGCCAAGACAGGCATAGAAGGACAGGCCATAATAAGAAGGACAAAGCTCGCCTATCTGGAAGTTCATTGCATCTCTTGTCAGACCGGAGCTGAAAAGGGCCGCCTGAAACCCCCAGAATGGACGGGGCTGAAGGCACAAAAACAGGACGGTCAGGGAGATCGCGCCGATGGCAAACCTCTTATCGCCTCTCAGCAGATGCGCCAGGCCTGCCGGAATCGTGTAGAGCCAGGCGAGGTAGGGATAGACAAACGTCAAGGCAGCGCAAGAAAGCGCCCCCCTGATGAACCCTTTTCCGCCTATCGCATAGAGAAGAAAGAATGTGCCGAAGGCAAATGGCCTGATTATCATCATCCTCAAAAACGGCAGCAGCAGCAGGACCAGAAGGATAAGCAAAGCCAGGGTGAAGCTGTCGCGATCCTTTATGTCATCAAGGATGCCCGATCTTTGAAGAGCAAGATAGAAAAAGGTCAGGGGAAAGAGGAGAGAAAGGAGCTTTGTCAGCGCGAATTGGTCGAGAAGCGTCGAAAAGGGCAGGCGCTTGAGACCTGATGCAGTTGTTTTCAGAATAAGGTCATAGCCGAACCATGGGTCATAATCCTTGAACGCCTCAAACTGTGAAAAAGGGTAAACATCGCCCCAGCTCCGGGAGTCGGAAAATGCAAGCCCCACATGCCGCAGGCCGTCATCGGAGGGAAACCTGGCAAGACAGACACAAAAT
>JAUWQS010000231.1 GCA_030610915.1 Pseudomonadota bacterium
ACGCCGAAGTCTGTCAACTCGTAAATTCGTTTCATCTCTCCCAAATTTCTAATTTCCAATTTCAAGTTTCACGCCGTGAATGGCTAAGATTCACAATCACTCTTACATATTGGGGGTTGCCCCTATTTATTGAGCTGATACCATTGTATTGAGTTTGTAAATTTTTGATCAATGGTCAATGTCTCTCCATAGATGCCTTTATAAACTTACTGAAAAGTGGATGCGGCTGCAGTGGTCTCGACTTGAACTCCGGGTGAAACTGGCAGCCCAGAAACCATGGATGTTCTCTGACTTCCACTATTTCTATCAGGTTTCCATCCGGTGACACACCGCTTACGACCAACCCGTTCTGGGTGAGCGTTTCCCTGAAATCATTGTTCAATTCAAAACGGTGCCTGTGTCTTTCTCTTATCTCCCTTTCGCCATAGGCATCAAAGGCAAAGGATTCTTTTTCGATGAGACAGGGATAAGCGCCCAGTCTCATGGTAGCCCCTTTTTCAGTGACATCTTTTTGTTCAGGGAGGAGATCGATCACTGGATATCCGGTATCCTCATTAAATTCTGAACTGTTGGCATTTTCAAGATGGCATACATTTCTGGCGTACTCCACCACCGCCATCTGCATGCCAAGGCAGATTCCGAAAAATGGAATGGAGTTGATACGCGCATACTGTACAGCATGGATCATTCCTTCAATGCCTCTATACCCGAATCCACCCGGCACCAGTATGCCGTTGATATCGTCAAACCTGCTGCCTATCCCTTCCTTTTCTATCTTCTCAGAATCAACATAGCGAAGGCTAACCCTGCAATCATTAGCAATACCTCCGTGGGCAAGGGCTTCATTCAGGCTTTTGTATGAATCTGTTAAATCAACATACTTACCGACAATGGCTATAGTAACTTTATGGGAAGGATTCTTTGTCCTGTTTACAACATCCTCCCATTCTTTTAGATGGGGACGGCCGGTCCAGATATTTAAGAGTTCAACAATTTTTTCATCCAGCCCCTCCCTGTGAAAAAAAAGTGGAACCTCATAAATACAATCCACATCTTTGGCTGTAAAGACCGCCGCCACCTCGACATTGCAGAAGAGGGCTATCTTGGCCTTTATATCCTCGGAAAGGGGGTTTTCTGCACGGCAGAGTAGGATATCGGGCTGGATACCAATTTCGCGCAGCTCCTTGACGCTGTGTTGAGTCGGCTTTGTCTTGACCTCCCCCGCCGTCTTGATATAGGGAACCCAGGTCAGGTGAATAAATACCGCATTCTGTTTCCCTGCCTCGTTGCGAAACTGTCTGACAGCCTCAAGAAAGGGAAGGCTCTCAATATCGCCCACCGTCCCGCCGATCTCTACAATGGCCACATCAAAGCCCGTTGCCGCCATTTTTATATAGTCTTTTATTTCGTTTGTGATGTGCGGTATGACCTGGACAGTCTTCCCAAGATATTCTCCCTTTCTCTCCTTCGAAATAACCGAAAAGTAAACCTGTCCAGCGGTCAGGTTGTTGCTCTTCCCCATGCGGGTGCTTGTAAATCGCTCGTAATGTCCGAGATCAAGATCGGTTTCCGCCCCGTCATCCGTTACAAAGACCTCACCATGCTGAAAGGGGCTCATGGTTCCCGGATCGACATTGATGTAAGGATCCAGTTTCTGATTGGTGACTTTCAGTCCCCGACACTCGAGGAGAGAGGCGATGGATGCTGCCGCAAGTCCCTTGCCGAGCGATGAAAGAACCCCGCCGGTTACAAAAATAAACTTGGTTCTCATTTCATCTTTCCTTTAGCCGCCGATCTACGCCGATCATCACCGGCATTTTTCCTTTTCGGCACAATGCGGGGGCGATCCTTGCATTCGCCCTAATCACTGGGATCACAAGGATCGTCCCTACGAAAAAACAATATAATCACAGCCTGAGAAGTTACACACGGACAAACAAGTTTGTCCATGCCACCCGTCCACTATTACATTTTACATTTCTCATTTTACATTTCTCATTTTACATTTTGATATTTTCCGTTCCCTTATCTCTCCCGCGATCACCTCGGGAGCTTCACCAAATAGAACCCCCATGGGAATTTCTTCAAGGTAGCTATCATCCCAGGTGAGATTGTATTCATCGACGAGGTTTCTGATATCGTAATAACGGTCTCCTAAAGCTTCTTTCCTTTCATCAGGCCCGAGTGATTCAGAGAAATCCACGTGAAGAAGGAGTAGATTTCTCACGCCGTCTCTCTCCTTCAAAAGGGGCAGGATGACAATGGGAGTCCTGTCTGATTTTCCGAGACCAGCATAGATTTCACCGGTCCTGACAATGGTCTTTTTCGTTCCCATAAGGGTCCCGGATGCCTCTGCCCTCGATTTCATCTGCAGGGAGACACCCCCTTTTTTACTTATAGTTATGGTCGATGTATCCTGAGGTTTCCCTTCCGCATTCAGATTCGTAATATCATACAGTGTATATCCCCTTACCAGGGATGTGGCTCTCTGGAGCCTTTTGATTGCAGGTATCTCCTTGCCAAAGAGGTTCCTCGTCGTAAATCCAAGTTCGTCCAGGATGTCAAAAATCACGCCCTTCAGTGGTTCTTCTTTTCTGCTCGTTCCCACAGTAACCGTCTTTGCCTGGTGTCTTATCGCGTCGATCGGTCTCGAGAGCTCATCTATTGCGCGCCCTAAGAATATCTCCGGAAGGTCTAATGGTGAAAAATCTCCGTCTCCATAATCAAAGTCAGTCCAGAAGTCCTCCAGCGGTAATTTCCCGGCGGCATATTTCAAGAAAAGGGTAATATCGGAGACTGTCTGCACATTCATTGGAGAAAGAACACCGCTGTTTCTGCGCCGGTTAAATTCTTTCGAGAAATCCCCCACAGTCCTGTGGAATTTTCGGTCGGCGATCCTTTCATAGATGGAATAAACATTCTTATCCTGTTCCGTTATCACCTGACTCAGCCGGTTTCTGAACCCTCTGACAAAGGTGGCTTCTTCATCGATGCTGACAGCGGCATAGTAACCCCAGATATGTCCGGCCATAGTGTTGAGGATGACAGGCAGCGGCATCGCTGCTCTCGGCACTGCAATAACCGAATCGGCGATTCCATTGAACCCCTCTTCGCCTTCATCGGCAAAGACGACAACCGCCGCCCTGTGCGCCTTAAATATCGCCACATCTTTAATAATATCTTCCGTAACGATCTTTGGATTCCCTGCTGCGCAGACAATGATAAGGGGCTCAGCGGATAGATCTATGTGCTTTTTGTTTTCCACAATATCCGAAGATATTGTCTTATAACAGAGTTCACTCAACTTGATTCTGACCTCATCGGCGGCGGTCTTATTCGGCCCGCTCCCCACCACGGCCCAGTACTTCTTCCGTCTGGCAAGACTCCGCGCAGACTCACCAATCTCTTCCTTTTTACCCGTCAACATATCCATCATAAGAGGGGCCTGTTCTAAGTTGGCAAGCTCTTTTGCGATGAGGTCGTCAGACAAAGTATTCAGCATCTGGGCAAAACAGAGGGCCAGTACGTGACCGGCAACAATTTGTGAGTAAAATGCCTTGGTTGAGGCCACAGACATCTCGATATCCCTCCCATCACTTGTGTAGAAAACTCCGTCGGCCCTGTCGGTTATATCAGACTGTCTTCTGTTCACAATTGCAATGACTTTGGCTCCCCTTTCCGAAGCCATAGCCACCGCCCGGTTTGTGTCTGTGGTTGTTCCTGACTGTGTAATGGCGATGATTAGCGTGTCACTCAGATTATCTTCGAGGGAAAATCCGCTAAGCTCGGAAGCTTCTTTTGATTCAATCTTTATGCGGGCATCTCTCAAATACCGTGCCAGGCCGTCGGAAATAGCTTTGCCCGCCACAGCAGCCGTGCCCTGACCTATAAGGACGATACGTCTGATTTTATCATGAGTCAGGGCATCTCTTAAGCTTTCCGGCAGGATATCATCTCCAAAATTGAAGGCAACTTTCTTTCTG
>JAUWQS010000339.1 GCA_030610915.1 Pseudomonadota bacterium
CTGAAGTCTGTCAACTCGTAAATTCGTTTCATCTCTCCCAAATTTCTAATTTCCAATTTCAAGTTTCACGCCGTGAATGGCTAAGATTCACAATCACTCTTACATATTGGGGGTTGCCCCTATTTATTGAGCTGATACGTAATATAATTAAAAACGAAAGGTCCTTCAATCATGCACTATCCGGACTTTGAGGCATTTGAAAAGCTGACGGAGGAAGGAAATCTTGTCCCCATTTACAGAGAGATTCTTGCGGATATGGAGACGCCGGTCTCCACCCTCTTGAAGTTGAATTCAAAACCCTATGCCTTTCTTCTGGAAAGCGTGGAAGGGGGTGAAAAGTGGGGGAGATACACCTTCCTTGGATCGGATCCGGCTGTCATTTTCAAGGTCGGCGCAGAGGATGTCGTTATCCGGGAAGATGGAGAGATTTCCCGTTACAGGCATAAAGGAGATCCCCTGCGATTTTTGAAGGATTTGATGGGGCGATATCACCCTGTCCACATCGATGGTCTTCCGCGATTTTATGGCGGGGCAGTCGGTTTTTTCGGCTATGATATGGTGCGCTATTTTGAGGATCTTCCCGCAGGGGCCAAAGATGATCAGGAGATAGCTGAGGCGGTATTTCTCGTCACCGATACGCTGATTATCTTTGACAATGTCAGACACACGATAAAGGTGGTGGCATCCGCCTTCACCGAGGGAAGAGGGAATCTAAGGGGAGTGTACGAGGAGTCGGTCGGAAAGATAGACGCAATGATTGAGATACTGAGCGCTCCGGTGAAAAAGAGAGAGAGCCCTCATGGGCAGATGGAGAAATTTCATCTCCAATCCAACATGACACCGGCAGAATACAAGGCCATTGTCAGACGTGCCAAGGAGTATATAGTTGCGGGCGATGTGATTCAGGTTGTTCTTTCCCAGCGGTTTCAAATGGAAAATAACATCGATCCAATCGATTTGTACCGGGCGCTTCGTTTTGTAAACCCTTCCCCCTATCTCTTCTTCCTTAAACTTGAAGACCTCATCCTCATAGGTTCATCCCCTGAGGTGCATGCCCGTCTTGAAGAGGAAACATTGGAATTAAGGCCAATCGCGGGCACGAGGAGGAGAGGTCGGAATGAACAGGAGGACAGGAAACTTTCCGACGAGCTTCTAAGCGATCCCAAGGAGAGGGCGGAACATGTAATGTTAGTGGACCTGGGGAGAAACGATCTGGGCAGAATTGCAAAGACGGGCAGTGTCCAGGTTAATCAGCTTATGATTGTAGAACGGTATTCTCATGTCATGCATCTCGTCTCCAATATTCAGGCTCAGTTGTCTAAAGACAAAGATTGCTTTGATGTCATGAAGGCGACATTCCCTGCCGGCACCCTGACAGGCGCCCCAAAGGTCAGGGCAATGGAGATTATTGATGAGCTGGAATCACTCAGGAGGGGGCCCTACGGCGGGGCGGTCGGCTACTTCAGCTTCACCGGTAATATGGATTTTTGCATCACCATCAGAACCATAATGGTAAAGAATGGAGATATCTTTATCCAGGCCGGCGCGGGGATTGTGGCCGACTCCGACCCCGAAGCTGAGTATCAGGAAACCGTCAATAAAGCCGAGGGGATGATTAAGGCCATAAAGATTGCCGCCTCGGGATTTGAGATAATGGATAACCACTCAGGTGGATAGGCTGAAGGCTGAAGACTGTTAGGAAAAGTTGGCATACTGTACACTTTGAAGCCATGTTTAATGCAAAAATCTGCTGTTTCGCCGCCAAAGTGCGGCAATTGTGTTTTTCGGGTACCTTCAGCCTGACTACGTAAGTAGTTACAATAAAAGAAAAAATACCGGTGATGATCTGCGTAGATCGGTGGCTGAATAGTTACGTGGATTGAAAGTCAGGGGGGAAGAAGGATGATTTTGATGATCGATAATTACGATTCGTTCACATATAATATTGTCCAGTACATCGGTCAATTGGGCGAAGAGGTTCTTGTCCGCAGAAACGATAAGATATCACTCGACGATATCAGGAGATTAAATGTTGATGCCATAGTCCTGTCACCCGGCCCCTGCACCCCTGAAAAGGCAGGTATTTCAGTGGATGTCGTCAATAATTTTCATAAGACTATTCCAATTTTTGGCGTCTGTCTGGGACACCAGGCTATAGGTTTCTTTTTTGGCGCCGATGTGGTAAGAGCGGAGAGGATCATGCATGGAAAGACATCTAAAGTCATCAACGATGGCAAGACGATCTTTAAAGGAATTCCAAATCCCTTTATCGCAGGCCGCTACCATTCCCTTATATTGAAGAGAGATTCCGTACCCTCATGCTTAGAGATAAGCGCTGAGACAGAGGAAGGAGAGGTTATGGGTGTGAGACATCGTGAATATCCGGTGGAGGGTGTCCAGTTTCACCCTGAATCGGTTCTCACACCAAATGGGAAGAGGATAATCAAGAATTTTCTGGAGTTGCTGAAAAACTAAACATAAGAGGTATCAGTTCAATAAATAGGGGCAAATCCAGACACGCAGCTGCCTCCATTTTCTGGAAGCGGGGTTTGGGCGTAGAGGTTATGCCTTTGAGCCTTGCACAGCCCCTGTAGCGGAGACCTTCAGGTCTCCATATTCACGTAACACAGTATGACTGAAGCACATGGAAGGCTGAAGCCTTCCGCTACATGCTTCCGCTACATGCTTCTGCCATATGTCTTCCACTATTCATTGAGCTGATACCATAAGAGGCTGTCCGAGAACCAAGAAATGGTTCAAGGTTCAAGGGTTCAAGGTTGATCGTTTTTTAGCCACTGAACCGTGAACCTGAGTACTTACGATTTTCTTTTGCCGTTCGACTGAGTTCACGCCGAAGCCATTTTTACAAGAACTTTACAACTAAGGAACTAAAAAGGGACCGAAACAGTGATAAAGGAAGCGATCGGAAAGGTTGTGGGGGGCGATGACCTTAATGAATCTGAGATGATGAAAGTTATGGATATTATTATGGGGGGC
>JAUWQS010000277.1 GCA_030610915.1 Pseudomonadota bacterium
TAGAAACCTTGCAAGTTCTGTTCGCCTTATTGAAGGTTTAGACTGCATTGTTTCTTTGATTGCCTCTAAGTTTTTTTCTTTTCTTAATTCTTGTTTTATTGTTATAGTTTTCATAAAATAATCTATAACAACATTCTTTGCCATTGTCCAGCTTGTTTTTCGGGATAACGGCAGGGCAAAGCCTGGGAACGAGGGAAAAGGTGTTTACAAGTTCCATTATTCCCTTAGTTGTAAAGTTCTTGCAAAAATGGCAAAAGAATCGTAGCTGTAAATTGTAGGTTTGGTTGAGATGCGATGAGAAACCCAACGAAAGTCTTTCAGCTTTCAGCCTGAGTAGTTACGCACGGACAAACGAGTTTGTCCATGCCACCCGCCCGTCTTTCAGCTTTGAGCTTTGAACTCTTCCGGCTTGTCCGGATTATGTTTTATGAGAGGAAATTACAGTGGACAGGAAGGTTTTTGAAAGGATAGCAGACAGGATAGATTCTTACAGGGACGATATGATACAATTACAAATCGGGCTGACCGCTATTCCCGCCCTGTCACCCGATAACGGGGGAGATGGGGAATATGAAAAGGCAAAATTCCTTGCCGGTTATCTTCATGATCTTGGTTTCAATGATATCAGGGAATTTAATGCTCCTGACGAGAGGGTATCGTCGGGTGTTCGCCCAAACATTATCACTACCCTGCCTGGAAAAAATCCGGCGAAAACTGTCTGGATACTGACCCATACCGATGTTGTCCCCCCTGGGGAAATCGGACTCTGGGAATCAGATCCTTATAAGGGATACGTCAAAGATGGCAAGGTATATGGCAGAGGAACGGAGGATAATCAGCAGGATCTGGTGGCATCGATATTTGCCGCGAAGGCCTTCATGGATGAAGGCATTACCCCGCAAAACATGATAGGTCTGGCCTTTGTGGCTGATGAAGAAACCAGCAGCAAATATGGACTCGAATATCTGCTTAGGAACGAAAATGACCTCTTCAAAAAAACTGACATTCTTGTGGTTCCCGATTTTGGCAACCAGGAGGGCACGTTGATAGAGGTGGCTGAAAAAAGCATACTCTGGCTTCGCTTTAAAACGACAGGAAGACAGTGTCATGCAAGCGAACCATCCCGGGGGAAAAACGCATTTTTAGCGGCATCCAATCTTGTGGTGCGATTGAATGATCTTCATAATATCTTTGATGCATCAGATCCTGTTTACCACCCTTCGATCAGTACATTTGAACCAACCCGAAAAGATGCCAATGTACCAAACGTCAATACGATTCCCGGAGAGGACATCTTCTATATGGACAGCAGGATTCTCCCGCAATATGAGTTGCCGGACGTAATGTCTCAAATAAGAAAAATGGCCGGCGAGATAGAAAAAAAATTTGAAGTATCCCTTGAAATCACCGTTGTTCAACAAATCCAGGCGCCTCCTCCCACATCTCAGGATGCGCCTGTTGTATCTGCTCTTAAGATGGCCATTAAAGACGTATATGGCGCTAATGCCATGCCGGCAGGAATAGGTGGTGGAACCGTTGCCTCATTCTTTCGCAGGGCGGGGTATCCGGTCGCCGTCTGGAGCAGGATAGGACAAACGCCACATCAACCCAATGAAAATTGTCTCGTCTCCAATATGACTGGAAATGCAAAGATATATGCACATCTATTTCTGCAGGGGTCACAAAATTCTTGAAACCACAATCTGAAGACACCTCAGTTAAAAAGATATCTTTCCCTGACAACAATGCAGTCAAAATACTGTTCGGGGAACATGACAGAAATATAAAGCTGATTGAAGAATTAGAGAAAGTAAAGCTTCATATAAGAGGAAATAACGTATCAATATCCGGAGATGTTATTGGGGTGGATATTGTCGAGAAACTCCTTGTCCAACTCTATGCCCTCATCAAAAAAGGATATCCTGTTTATCACACCGATATAGATTATGCCCACAGGATACTCTCCGCAGACTCTTCAACAAACATTGAGGAGATATTTCTTGACACGGTTTACATTTCGTCAAAGAATAAGATCATTACTCCCAAGAGCATTGCTCAGAAGCTCTATATAGATTCCATGAGAAGATATGATATGGTCTTCAGCATCGGTCCTGCGGGAACAGGAAAAACGTATCTCGCCATGGCCCTGGCCATAGCCTTTCTTCTTGATAAGAAGGTGCAGAGAATCGTACTAACGAGACCTGCGCTGGAGGCTGGTGAGAAACTCGGTTTTCTGCCGGGTGACCTCTCCGAAAAGGTCAATCCTTATCTCAGACCCCTGTATGATGCTCTTTACGATATGATGGATTTTGACAGGGCATCGGCCTTAATAAATAAGGGGGTGATAGAGGTTGCTCCTCTCGCCTTTATGAGGGGAAGAACCCTGAATGATTCCTTTATAATTTTAGACGAGGCTCAGAACACCACCCCTGAACAGATGAAGATGTTTCTGACCAGGCTGGGCTTCGGTTCAAAGGCAGTGATAACCGGTGACATAACCCAAACAGACCTGCCGCCCGATAAGATGTCCGGTTTAATCGATGTTGAGGGGATATTGAAAGAAACAGAGGGAATCAAGTTTGTTTATTTTTCAGAGGTTGATGTGGTAAGGCATCATCTTGTCCAGGATATAATACGCGCTTATAAGGACCTGTATCGAAGCCAAAGAAAGGTTGAAGGCTGAAGAAAGATAGGCTAAAGACTATTAGGCGCTAACAGCCTTCAGCCTAAACAACCTAATAAAACAACTGTGAATAATTTCAAGGTGCTTACAATTAAATTTTTTGTGAAGAAGGAGAAGAAGGATTCAGCCCGGGTCAAATTGATTCCTGAATTTATCAGGGATGTTTTGTTCCAGAGATGGGCAATAATAATCTGTCTGAGTTTACTGTTAGCTTTACTCCTCACTCCGCATATCCATCTTATACACCCAACATACAAACTCGGTTCCATAGCGACCAAAGATGTGAGGTCCGACCGCGATTTTCTGGTTGAGGACAAAGTATCCACCGAACAGAAAAAAATCGAAGCGACCGAAAATGTAAAGCAGATCCATGACTACGATCGGGGCATCCCTTCCCTTCTAAAAACGAACATAACCAAGGCGTTTACAGCGATGGCAGAAACATATCGCGACCTCGATGAGGAGAAATCCAGCGGTGGTTACTCTATCGAAGGCAAGAATGTCGCGTTAGAAAAGGCAAGGAAGGCTTTCGAGGAAACATCGGGGACAACCCTTACAGATAACGAATTCAACACACTCAACAAGCACAGGTTTTCATCCGATATATGCGATAACATAGTGAAATTGATCTACTCCGTCTACGATGAGAACCTTATAATCCAATCTACTTTCTCCAAAAGGGAAAAAGATAAAGGAATTATTATCAGAGATGTGAAGACACAAAATGAGGAAGAAAAAAAGGATCTCTCGTCAATTTTGAATGTGGAGCAGGCTGAAGCGCTTTTGGTAAAGCAGTCAAAGCTAATC
>JAUWQS010000328.1 GCA_030610915.1 Pseudomonadota bacterium
TCCCGTTTATGGATAAATATCTTAGTTGTGAGACACACCTGTCGGCAGGCTATGTGCAGTTAAAGACTCCTGCCAAAGTAAAAATGAATACGATCAGAGGGGTTGGATTTCAATGGGAAGAATCACTAAATAAATGGACGGAAATAATAGCCGATATAGAAAATATCCTTCAAAGCGGCAATTTCAGCGCCAATCCTTATCCTGTATCAAGCCCTGAAAGAAGGGAGGCCGCCTGCAAAGACTGTCCATTTCTGACCCTTTGCGAAAGGGGATTAGCGCTGAAAGAGGGGGAAAATGACGGTTAACCTGACCGACGAAAATGAGCGTCCGCTCTCGATACAGCCGGCAAGCCGACAGCCTTCGCACCAGCAGTTAGGAACAGGTGCGAAGGTTTGAGGTATTGACATGTAAAAGCGCTTAGAGTATACAAAGCGCAATTGTATCGTAGATTATGACTTCGTAAAAATTTTACAACAGGAGGATGATAGTGGAAATCTTGCAGTATCAGGAAGAACACAAAATATTCAGGGAAACATTCAGGAGATTTTTAGAAAAAGAGATTGTTCCCCACATTGAAGAATGGGAAGAAGAAGGCAAGGTGCCACGGGATGTTTGGACGAAGATGGCGGAGCAAGGATTTATATGTATGACTGTGCCTGAAGAATATGGTGGACTTGGCGCAGACTTTTTGTATTCCGTTATTTGTTCTGAAGAATGGTCAAAAACAAATCACTCAGGCCTTCTTCCAACGCTTCACAGCGATGTCGTGGTTCCTTACATTGTTTCATTTGCTTCTGAGGAACTGAAGCACAAATATCTTCCCTGTTGCGTATCCGGAGAGTATATTGCGGCCGTCGCTATGACGGAACCAAACGCGGGTAGTGACCTGGCTGCTATGAAAACAACAGCGGTCGATGATGGAGATGATGTCATCATCAACGGTCAAAAAACTTTTATCAGTAATGGTTTGAACTGTGATCTGGTTGTCTTAGCGGCCAAGGATCCATCGGAGGCCAATCCCCATAAGGCACTGGACCTTTATCTGGTTGAGGCTACGACATCTGGTTTTGAAAAAGGTAAAAAAATTAAAAAGATTGGTTGGCATTCTCAGGATACCGCTGAGCTTTATTTTACGGATTGTCGAGTCCCGAAGTCCAGCCGGTTAGGTGAAAAGGGTGGCGGATTCACAATGCTGACGCAAAAACTCCAGCAGGAGCGTTTAATGTGTTCCATAGGCGCCGTGGCCACTGCTGA
This sequence comes from Pseudomonadota bacterium, assembly GCA_030610915.1. Next base: position 1,255 of record JAUWQS010000328.1, read on the forward strand.
AATGATGCTGGATATAACCATAAAATATTGTAAGGAGAGGGTTGCATTTGGGCGTCCCCTTACCAAGTTCCAACATATACAGTTTGAGCTGGCTGAAATGGCCACAGAAATAAAGTTGGGTCGCACATTCCTTGACAAGCTGATTGTCGAACACATGAGCAAGGAAGACGTTGTTATTGAGACCTCAATGGCCAAATACTGGACTACCGATATGGAAAACAGGGTTGCAGATCGTTGCCTCCAACTCCATGGCGGATATGGTTACTGTGACGAATATCCTATTTCCAGAGCATGGAGAGATGCGAGGGTAATGCGTATCTTTGCCGGCACAAACGAAATCATGAAAGTGATTGTGGCGCGGTCCTTGCTGTAAAGAAAACCCGGTAAAGACCACCATCAGGAAATCCGGTCCTCATGACAGTACCATTTGATGGTATTATGTGAGGACCTTATTTTTTCGGGATCATCTCCGGATTGATTGAAGGAAAGACAAGAGATTTATGTATCAGCTCAATAAATAGGGGGATTATATTTTTAAAGTGTTGGTCTCGAACCACGATAAGCGTTCACCGAACATTGAAATTAGAAATTAGAAATTGGAAATTTAGCCTTCATGCTTTTGTACTGCTCGGCTGAGCTCACGCTGAAGTCTGTCAACTCGTAAATTCGTTTCATCTCTCCCAAATTTCTAATTTCCAATTTCAAGTTTCAAGCCGTGAATGGCTAAGATTCACAATCACTTTTACATACCGGAGTTTGCCCCTATTTATTGAGCTATTACGAAAGTAACTTGTTTAAGTCATTCCCGCGTTATTTTTGTCACTCCCGCGCAGGCGGGAGTCCATAACTGCTTGAAAAGACTGGATTCCCGATCAAGCCGGGAATGATAAAATGAAAGGTCGGGAATGACAAGTTACTTGGAAGATAAACTGTAACTACTCAGGTTCCACGGTTCAAGTAGTCGATCAGTCAAAAGGCAACTTCTCAATAAATTCGAGTAAACTCGGAAACTGTATGGGTTCGATTTACCCGCCTGGCATTCGCCTGAGGCGAAGCTGATGGCGGACGGGCTTTGATCAGTGTGCAAAAACACTAACAGCCTTTAGCCTACAGACTAAATCACCTGAGTAGTTACAGCTAAATAAATTATTGACAGAAAAGAATGATTGTTATAAGAAACAGAATTCGTTTTTTGCTCAAAAGTAATTCAACCTGCAGGAGATTTATCTGATGATTGAGATAAGGTGGCATGGAAGGGGTGGACAGGGAGCGGTAACATCTATAGAACTGCTGGCGCTGGCAGCGATTGAGGAAGGCAAGTTTGCCCAGGGTTTTCCGAGCTTTGGTCCTGAGAGAAGGGGCGCTCCGGTGGCCGCATTTAACAGAATTGATGATAAACGGATAAAAACAAGATGTAATATCTACAATCCGGACGTGGTAGTCGTCCTTGATTCGGGTCTTAGAGATGTAGTTGACGTCACTGAAGGGCTGAAGCCGGATGGAATCTTGATTGTAAATACAATCAAGAGTGCGGAAGAGATAAAAGAGGAGGTGGGTTTTTCAGGCAGGGTCGCTACCATTGATGCGACAAGAATAGCCTGGGATGAGCTCGGTGTACCGATAACAAACACAATAATGCTCGGGGCTCTTCTGAAGGTGGCGCCGGTTGTGGCTGTGGATTCATTAGAGGAGCCGCTGGAAAATAGATTCGGGAAGATAGCAAAGAAAAATATCAAGGCATTGAAAAGGGCATATTCTGAAGTGAAGGTAAGTGCTTAGGTAGATAGGCTGTAGGTGTTTAGGCTGAAGGCTGTTAGTCCCTTAGT
>JAUWQS010000249.1 GCA_030610915.1 Pseudomonadota bacterium
CCATTCTAAGCAACTCCTTTTCCTCCTATCTCAATGGTTTATAATAAACCATCTTAACAGGAAATGAACTGCTCTGGGTGGTCAATTTTGGGTTAGCACAAACCCCTTTTGCTGGTCAATTTTAGGTTAGCACAACCATGCGGTCTTTCCATTCGATTGCGGAGGTGTCTCGTTTCTTCTCAGGTTTGGGCTGACCTAAAAGAGTCAATTGGTCGCTCGTTTCCGCGCGAACGATGCGCTGTTGCTCGGTATGGCGTTGCCAGAGGTTATCAACGGCGGCAGACATCTTTTTCAGTTGCTGAATATCTCCTTCGGGAAAGGTCTTTGTGAAGTTCTTGCGCCACTCCGTTATCTTCTTTATTTCATCCCCGGCCATCTGACGGATTACTCTGTCTTTGTAATCCGCCATTCCCTTATCCGGCAGAAGAAAATGATAGATGGTGTTTTCCGGTCTTTCTTCCCCCGGCATGACACGTTCGGGTGCCTCGTCCAGCCAAGTGGAATCATTTTTCTGCACCCGGCGCAGCAGGCTTGAATCATAAACCTGCCGGCGTGCCCCGATGAGAGAATTGCCTGTGACGAGCTGCATGCCGAACCAGGGCACATAGGCCCCTTCGTGGATGGTGTTCAGCCAGAGGGATACCTCCGCAAGCTCCACCGCCACCGGGTTGAGGTCCACGCCGAAGACGTTATTGTCGGCAAGACACATCTTTACCTTTTGTTTTCCCCGGGTGTAGCTTTCATGAGGGATGGTTTCGCCGATTTCTTCCTGCTTGAGACGAAGATAGACCTCGGCTAATTGATTTACGGCTTCGTTTAAGAAGGCAGCGCTCCCCATGGCCGGCTCACAGACGGTCAGTTGAAGCACCTCATCGGCGGTCTTGTCCTTCAGCAGTTCCTTCAGGGCATATTTCACGAGGCATTGTGTCAGGACTTCCGGTGTGTAATACGAAGCCGATTTTTCCCGATCCCGACCAGCCATGCGGTAAATAAAGGTTCCCTTCGGATATTGTTTCAATGTCCCGTCGTCGTTCCCGACCTTTTCTTCTTCCTCATATTTTGGAAGGTCTTCCGCCTTTACAAAGTATGCAGTTTTCAGCTCGTTATATTTTTCTCCCGCCTTTTTTACCTCGTAAAGGTCTGTTTCAGCGAAAAAGCCCTGGTATGAGAGGAGCGCTTCATAGACTGCGCCAAGCTGGTTGATCCCAAGCTGAGCATAGGAGATTCTACCCCGGCGCCTGCTGCGGTTTCCCGGCTGTGAAAGGGACATTAGCCTGATGACGCGTTGGAGGGTTTCATTTGAAAGCTTCACACGATTCAGGATCGGCGTGCGTGCAGGGTCAAAGAGGTGGCTTCTGAGCGGTGTGATTCGAAAGATATGATGATCCGGTTTATCGTTCAGGGCAAGCTGAGATGCCTTAAATCCATTGTAGATCAGCTCAAAAAGAAGCTGAACAGAATCGTGAATGAATGTCCCGTTTCTCGACTCTTCGGTTGAAAGCTTCACCATCTCCAGATCGCGCAGAGTTTCGAGGCTGTAACCCATCCGGTAGGCATCCGACTTCATCGGGGCATAGCCAAGTTCCGGCCTTGCCTCTATGTAGAACAGAAAAAGCAGGCGATACATGTACCGCAGGCATTCTTTCGTCAGCTCTTTGGGATCAATCTTTTCTTCGCCGGAAAAAATGCCTTTTTTCCGTATTTCACGAAGGTAGATTACCGCTTCGTTCCCGAGTAACTCTATGGCCTCACGAAGGGCGTATTTCAGATCTTCAGAGACGGCGAAGGCGTGTTTGTGAGAATTTTCATCGAGGGTATCGAGGAGGCTCAGGCCCTCCGCGGGGCATACACTTTCCCGGTGAAGGAGCGCCGCCATGGACTGGAGTGTCGATGCTTCTTTGCGTCCCAGGATTTCCGTAAGCTCAAAACGCAATAGACGCTTTTCGTTACATTTGCCCCGGTCAATAAGGACAAGCTGGGCATCGCTTGCGAGCATCACCCAGCGCGGAGGTTCGGACCGTCCAAAGACCTGTTTTGAAATAATATCCTCAAGGGGAATATCTGCTAACTCATTGTCGATTTCTTCAGTCTCCGGATACTGACAGTCGCAGATCGAAAGCTCAAGGGGATCGGCATCTTCACCCGAGGGGTCAATGGCCTCGATGATCCACAACTCCGGCGCCCCGTTGGGTCTTTTGATCTCTCCCGCTATCGGCAGAAAGCTCCCGTCGTCCAACTTCTTTACTGCGGGTTGAAAATCATAACCGAGAACAGGCAGCAGCTTTTCCAGAAACTCTCTTTGCAACTGGAGGCGATCTTCTGGTTTTCGCTCTTTTTCCAGTCGGCTTCGCATTGTGAAGAAGTCTTTCGAAAGATCCCGCAGATCGGCATAAGGGGGGCGAGCAGCCTCCTCTTCTTCCCTTTGCTTCCATTTCTTCAAAACATCTTTGAGGTCATTTTCGAGAATGGCGTTCAGGTAGTGGTCTGTATAAAACTCATTGATGTTGCCGATTCCGGTAAAATCAATAGCCATCAGCCCGTCCCTTTCAATACAGCGATTACTTTTATGTAGGGATTGTCTTCCGTCGTCATGGTGCTTTCGATCCAGTCGAAATATTCGTCAAAGATACGATCTATCTCCCTGCGTTCTTTCTCCTTACTGCTTAACTGCCTCGTTTCTTCAAAACGAAATTCGAGTTGGGCGTACTGCTTTTCGCGGAGGCGCTCCAGCGCATTGAGATGGTCCTGGAGCTTTTTATTGATGTGCTCTTCAAAGGTTTTCCGTTTTTCGCTCATCCATGATCGGGCGTGCTCAATCGCCTCGGGAAGGAGTTGTTGCAGGGCCTCTATGTCAATGTTGTCGCCACGGTTTGGGAAAGCTCGTTTTCCCAGACCGGTTCGCTTCAGAATATCCTCAAAATCCACAATTTCCCGCACATGTCCGTTGTTGAAGACCACTCCGAACCAACAGTGTACCAGGGGATGGCTTTTCTGATTCGGAATGAGACCAGATAATATAAATACCGTTTCGTCAGGTTGCAGCGCGTCCTGCAGTGTAAGAACAGGGGCTTCGTGCCTTCCAAAGGCAGCCAAAATCTTGTCGTTTACCCATTCAAGGACAGGGTTCATCTCCCAGAGATAGTGGATTCGCGGCCATGCCTTTTCATCCTTGCGGCTCCGTTTAATTTCCTCCTGGATGGCATTTTGATCAGCCGACAGGATGAAGTTACCGTTATCGGGCCATACTTCTTTTGGGAGAAACCTGAATCGATATTTTAAATCCTCTGTGGCCGTCAAATCCATGCGGCGTTCATCGCCGTAAAATTCGGCCTGCATCGGTATAGAATGACGGAGATGCTGGATTGCCGACTGCATATAGGTAAAATCGTCGTGGAAGAGCGACGGCATGCCCTTGCAAACATCCTTTGACTTTTCTCCGGCAGGAGATTCATCCTCGCCCATAAGCAAAGCCAGCGGGTCGAAGGATTTTGAATCCAAAACTTTCTCATGCTCTTCTCTACTCCGTCCCTCCTCGATGGCCTGTGCTGTGATCTTTTCTTCTTCCTCGATATTGTAAACACCCATCAGGACGGAAGGATCACCGATATTTTTCACCGCCTGTTCATCTTTCTCGATCAACAGTTCAAGAATCCTTGTATCTCCGCGTATCTTTGCGTTTTCGCTCTCAGTGACGAGGTAAACGATCTGCGGGGTATTTTCCTGACCGTAT
>JAUWQS010000344.1 GCA_030610915.1 Pseudomonadota bacterium
AATGATATCAGATTCTTCGCTATCGCTCAGAATGACAAAAGAGTATTTTTCCGACTTTTTACGAGTCCATCAATTTTGATGGTCTCGTAAAAAAGTCAGATATCCCCTCCCTTGGGAGAGGAGATTGAGAGGGAGCGTAACTATTCGGAATAGTGTTACTTTCACCCTCACCCCAACCCTCTCCCTCCAAGGGAGATGGAGCAATTTGGATTTTTTACAATACTCACAGGAATTCAGTAACCGCTTTCAGTTTTTTCATATCACTGTCAAAAGAAATAACGGGCCTTGATTTGGTAGATGCTGCGGCGAGGATACAGTCGACGATATCTGTATTTGTAGCTTCATATTTCAGGAGGGCACTGAGGGCTTGCGATTTATCTGTATTCACAATACCTTGAAAATTTAAAATCCCGCTTAACTTGGCAGTGATCTCCGCCTTCGGAATCCTGTAATATTTTTCCATGACGTACACACATTCTACGAGAACTACGTCAAGTATTTCTGCCTTTTTTACGCCTTCATATACATCCTGAAAGAAGGCGTCGGCACGGGGACTGAATTCCGGGTGATCTCCCAGCAGGTACCTGAGGATTACATTCGTATCAACGAGACAGGTCTTCACCGGCGATTTCATCGGCAATCCTTTCCTGAATTTCTTTCCTTACCTTTTTTAGAGGAACATATTCCCTGGCATACTTTTTCAGGGATCCCGCCAGGTGATCCGACGGCAAGCCCGGAACTCCCTTGAGTCTTATCTCATCATCCTCTATCAGAAAAAGGACACCACTCTCTTTTTCCAGGTTCAATTTTTTGCGTATGTTTTTTGGAATGGTAATCTGCCCCTTGCTTGATACTCTGGCATACATTTCTAAATTAACCTGCCCTTTCAAATATTCCTTACATCAAAGTATATCCCTACTTTATCTATTTGTCAAACTAATTCTATCTGTCAGAATTCATTTATCTCCAGCCAGTCCGACCGTTTGTATTCCGCCTCGGCAAGGAGAATACTGGCATTAAATCAACAGAATCATTAATTAATGCATTCGTAAAAAGTCGGGGAAAGACTCCTTTGTCATTCTGAGCGATAGCGAAGAATCTGATATCATTGAGATTCTTCGTCGCTCCGCTCCTCAGAATGACACTATGTGGACTTCCAAGTAACTTAAATTTGCAAATGTGTTATAAGTAATCAATATTGTTCAATATTCGCCTAAAATAATGAATTTACTACAGACGCAAGTTACTTTCCATTATAATGCCGACGTGTCGGCATAGCGGAGCTTTTTACGAGACTGTCATTAATTACTTTTTTGTATTGCACCCCAAGCCGGAAGAGCTCTTAGCTGAAAGGCAATATAACAAGTTCGGGTAAGGGAGACTTTAGTCGCCCACATCGGGAGGTTAAAACCTCCCCTATCCTGATTTATTGAGAAGTTACCTAAATTCTTTTGCCATTTTTGCCTGTCTGCGCCTGCCTGTGCGTTGCACGCAGACAGGTGCAACGCACAGGCAGGCACGAATTTCACGACTAAGGGACTAAAGAGGAAAAAGTGTTACCCTCTTTTTGCCAATTCTTTACGGATTCTTAGTAGCAGATACACCTACAGCCTACCCACCCGAGTAGTTACGAATCATATTTGCAAATAAGTTGAGGTAGTGGTAGTTAGTGCTTGAATGAAAACCTCGTTCAGGCACTGTTTTGAGTTTTGGGTTTCAGGGTTTTCGTTCAGGCACTAAGTAGGTAACCACTCGACCATTTTCCCACTTGACCACTCGACATTTATACGATGAATCTTCAAATGAGAAAGATTGCATATTTACTGATAACGGGATTGTTTGCATTTGGTTTCTTAGCGAGTATTCCGGGCATTACCGCCGCGTCTGACAGGATAAAGGTCTCCGTCAGCGTCTTGCCGCAGGCCTATTTTGTCGAAAGAGTCGGGGGAGACAGGGTCACAGTCCAGGTCATGATACCGAGAGGCGCAAGCCCCGCGGTTTATGAACCAACGCCCCAGCAGTTGATCATGTTAGCCGATTCAAAAATCTATGTAAAGGTAGGGGCGCCAACATTTCCCTTTGAAAAAAAGCATTTCAACTCTATCCTAAAAAAGAATAGGAAGATGATCGTGGTAAACATGTCGGATGGGGTCGAATACCGCAACAGTGATCCGCATGTATGGGTTGCCCCCTGCACAGTCAGAATAGCCGCCGGAAATATTTATAACGCTCTGTCGGAGATAGACCCTTCGGGCAAAGGTTATTACAGGAAAAATCTCGAATCCTTTTTAAGAGATATCGACGATCTGGACGGTGATATAAGGAACCTTCTTGCCGGCAAGAAGGGTTGCTCTTTTATGGTCTTTCATCCTGCGTGGGGCTATTTTGCCGACCAATACGGGTTGAAGCAGGCGCCTGTTGAGCTTGGAGGGAAGGCGCCAAGCGCATCCCGTATTAAAAAGATTGTGGATACGGCCAGAGAAAAGGGGATCAAGATTATCTTTGTTCAAAAGGGATTCGATGTAAGAAGCGCAAAGATCATAGCCGCCGAGATCGGCGGAAAGGTTATGCAAATAGATCCCATGGAGAAGGATTGGCTGAAAAATATGGAAGATACTGCCAAAATCTTGAGCAATGTGTTGAAGAGATAAGGGAATTACTTAGGTTCAAGGTTCAGGGGTTCACGGTTCAGTGGTTAGCACCCCATGAGTGTTGCGCCCTCTTTCAATCAAGATGAAACTTGTTGAATAAAGAGATATCAACTTTTAAGTTTCATAGAAGAAAACAATCAACCGTGAACCGTGAACCTGACAACCTGAGTAGTTACGAGATAAGATGGGAAAACTCATTGAGATAAGAAATATATCCTTTGGATACGATAATACCCCTGTCTTGAAAAATGTTGACCTGGATATATTTGAAGAAGATTACATCCTGGTCATCGGTCCCAACGGAGGCGGAAAAACGACTCTCCTGAGATT
>JAUWQS010000156.1 GCA_030610915.1 Pseudomonadota bacterium
TTGAAGGGTGCAAAAATCCTTTATTCAATTGCAGGATAACAGCGACGCTCTCAATTGCTCCGGTGGCTCCGAGGCAATGGCCAAGCATTGACTTTGTGGAGTTGACATAAGGGAAATCCTCATGTCCCCGACCCAGCGCCCGGGACCAATTTATTATCTCAACCGGGTCGGCGAAAGTGGCAGTCAGATGGCCGCTAATCGCATCGATCTCTTTTGCTGTGATATTCGCATCGGAGATAGTGCTTCTAATGCAGTCCTGCACAGCTTTCGGATTAGGCGCGGTCATTGAGCCACTGCCGCGATGTCCTCCACAATTAACTGTACCGCCAAGGATTTCCGCGTAAATTCGGACGCCGCGTTCCCTTGCGCTTTGCAGATCCTCAAGCATTAGCACTCCTGCTCCGGAACCGGGAACAAAACCGCTTGCGGTTGCGCTCATGGGCCTGGAGGCCTCTTCCGGCCTGTCATTAAACTTTCGGGTAATTACACGCATTGAATCGAAACCGGCCCAGACATAAGGGGATGACCCTTCACAACCACCGGCTAACATGCGCTTTGCCAATCCTGTACGGATTCTCCACATAGCGTCAATGATCGCTTCAGTGCCTGTGCTGCAGGCAGAGGAATTGGATGTCACCTTGTTGCCCAGCGCCAGTATCTCAGCTATACGCGCGCCGGCGCCGCTGTTCATCACCTGCTCAACTATCACGCTCCCAAGACGGCGAACCTTGCCTTCATTAACCATGGGAACAAGTTTCTCCGCAATCGTATCCATGCCGACAATCCCGGAGCCGATAATGGCCCCGGTATCCCCGTCAACCCGGTCATCTTCAGTATTCGGTATGATAAATCCCGCATCTCTCCAGGCATCAATCGCGGCCACAGATGCATATCCTATGCTTTCGTTCATAGAGAGAAGCCTCTCCTCATTAAAATATTGTTTGCGTACATTCTCAAAGTCCTGTGGAATACCACCCACCTGACACGAAAAATTCAACTCCTTGAGCCTTGGAATGAATCTGATACCTGAGCAGCCCTCCCTCAGCGCCTGCTCGAAATTATTCAGGCCGTGGGGCGCGTTGGGCGCCACAACACCCATCCCTGTTACAACAACTCTATTTCTCATAAATTATCCCTTAACATGCCGGCCAGTATCCCCGAACAGATATTTTTACCATCCTCTGTTTGCATATTAACCTCTGCTTTCAGATTTTTTCTACGAAAATAGATCTTTTTCCCCCGGGTTACAACACGTTCTCCCGGGTTAACAATGCCTTCAAATTCTACTTTTTCAACAAAAGTGAAGAGGGGAATCAGATGCCCTGTTTGATCGGCAGATATATTTTGCTGCATCATCAGATACAAACCCATGGCAATAATTCCCGTTTGCGCCATTGTTTCAATGAGAATAACCCCCGGTGTAATTGGACGACCGGGGAAATGCCCTTGATAAAAGTATTCATCCTCCCGGAAACGATATGCCCCCACCACATGCTCATCATCCAATTCCAGTATCTCATCGACAAAGCGGAAAGGATATCTATGGGGGATCGCACGAAGGATATCCTCAATAGTTTTCCTGTCAGCCGCCATAAAGCCCACCATTCACATGGATTACAGTACCGGTAATATAAGAGCCTCGCGTGGCGAGAAAGGCCACCACATCGGCAATTTCATCCGGTCTGCACATGCGTCCCAACGGAATATCTGCAAGAATCCGTTGTCGTATCTCTTCCGGCAGGATCGAAGTCATGGCGGTCTCAACAAACCCCGGAGCCACTGAATTTACGAGAATATTTCGCCCTGATAATTCTCTCGCAAGCGATTTCGTAAAGGCATCGAGGGCAGCCTTCTCCATGGTGTATGGAATCTGGCCACCATTGCCTGTGTGTCCCACTATACTGGAGATATTGATAATCCGCCCACTGTTCCTGCGGAGCATAAATAATCTTAGCACCCGTTTGACAAGATACCAGACACCCCGCATTAAGGAGCGCTGAGCATCGAATTGCCCGATCTTCATTGAGTTAATATCGGCATTAATAGTGATTCCTGCATTGTTTACCAGGACATCGACCCTGCCGGCCGTATCTTTATCTTTCAAGCGGGCAAGCATTTCTTCCACCTGATCAAGGTCCGTAAGATCGGCCTGCAAAAGAAAACCATCCCCGATCTCGGATAGAACGGCATTAGCTCCTTGTTGATCCTCGCCGCCCAGGTAATTAATTCCAACACGGAATCCCTCTCTACTGAGAGCCCGACAGCACGCAGCGCCAATTCCCGTTCCCCCTCCGGTTACCAAAGCCACAGGTTTATCACTCATAATTCCTCCTTTTCCTATACTAACTCTCGTCCTATAATCATATCCTGAACCTCTCTAACGCCTTCATAAATATCAATGATATGGGCATCCCTTGCCAGTTTCGATATCTCATATTCCGACATAAAACCGTAGCCGCCGTGAAGATGGAGACCCTCTCCGGCACAGAAAAGAGCCGCCTCTGCCGCCACATTCTTGGCCATCGATGCATATATGTCTCTATCATCCGCTCTTTCCTGTACCTTGAAAGCCGCTTTCATCAGAGCCAGATCTGACAGTTCCGCTTTCTTCCACATCTTGACTATAGTATCTCTCGCAACGGGTATATCGCAGATTCTCTGTCCGAATTGCCTGCGCTCCTTAGTATATTCCAGGGTTACGTCCAGCGCTCTTTTGGCAAGACCAACTCCAATGGCGGCAACCATCGGCCTGGCATAATCAAGAACATCTAAGAGATATTTGAAGCCAAGCCTTCTGTTGCCGATAATCTGCTCTTCTTCTATAACGACATCCTCGAATTTTACGGTTGCTGTATTTGAGAGACGCTGTCCTAACTTATCTTCAGGTTTGCCGGTCAATATCTTGCCGCCTTCTCGCAGAACAATCTCCCTGCCGCCGGAAGGCTGAGATACTGCATTCCCACCGGAAACGGACTCAAAGGGGATAATGACACAGGCCATCATAAGGCCTGAAGGCCTTCCTACTTTGCAAAAGACGGTAAATTGAGATGCGTAAGAAGCGTTGGTAATGAAACACTTCTCTCCGTTCAAAACGTACTTCCCATCGTCCCTTTTTCTGATAAATGTTGTCATTGCCGAGTTGTCGGACCCTGCGCCGGGTTCTGTCAGACAGAAAGATGAAATAACAGGGGCTTCAACGAAGGGTCGAAGAAATTTTTCCTTTTGTTCTTTCGTTCCGTGTTGCGCAATCACGACATTTCCGAGATCGTTGCACATGGCCGATGTGGAAATCCCCGTATCTCCATAAGACAACTCTCTGACAATCAACGCCGTTGATATAATATCTATTTCATAACCTTTTACCGATTCAGGAATGCAAAGATTGAGCAGGCCCAGCTCCCATGCTTTGTTTATGATATTAAAGGGGAAAAGATGTTCTTTTTCCAACTTCATAACATCCGGTATTATCTCATTTCTAACAAACTTCCGAACTGTCTCCACATACATCTGCTGGGTTTCGGTAAGGTTAAAATCCAAAACAAATTCTCCTTTTAATTAGGTTGTTTAGGCTGAAGGCTGAAGGCTGTTAGTTCCTTAATCGTAAAGTTCGTGCAAAAATGGCAAAAGAATTTAGTTGTAAGTTGCGGGTTGTAGGGACCGTTCCCCGAACGGCCAGTGATATTTAGCTTTCAGTCTGAGTAGTTACACACGGACAAACGAGTTTGTCCATGCCACCCGCCTGCCTTTGAGCTTTTCCGGCTTGTCCGGGTCAGGTTGTTTTTCCTTCAGCCTTCGGCCTTCAGCCTTTAGCCTTCCTCAAATGCCCGTCTCGCTGCTGAAAAAGTTGTTATCGACCGACACGCCACCCCGATGGTCTTAAAAAAACTCCTGAGGGGGCGGCCTGGACCAATCTCATAGATTGAATCCGTTTTTGAAGTCAGGGCATACATGTTATCTCGCCACTTGACAGTGTTGCTCAATTGATAAACCAGACCATCGACCACTTCACCGAGACTGCCTGAATAAAATTTTCCGGTAAAATTGGATGTTACCTCTTTCGCTCCGCCGGGAGCCAATCCCTTCCCGAGGGAGCGTAATGACTTTTCAAAGGTATCCTCAATCGGTTTCATGAAACGGCTGTGAAAGGGGGCGCTGACATTAAGGGGCGTAAAACGCAAAGTACGGTCCCCTTTTGCCGCCATAAGCCGACTTTCCGCCTCCGGCATGGCGCTGGACAGTCCGCTGATTACCACCTGATCTGCAGAATTTATATTCGCCACATCAACAGGGAGATCTCTAAGTATATCACGCAGCATATCTACATCTATACCATCTGAAATGACAGCAGCCATTCCCCCCGTTCCCACAGGCACAGCTTCCTGCATGAGGCGTCCGCGAATCTGCACAATCTGGAGCGCTTCCGGTAAAGGCAGAGCGCCGGCGGCAACCAGGGCAGTGTATTCACCAAGACTGTGACCACCAAAAAAAAGAGGTGAGAAACCATACAGAGCGTGCAGTCCACGCAACATGGCAACTTCGGTTGTTAGAATAGACGGCTGAGCATATTCAGTGAGATCAAGCCGCTCGTCCTCTCCAAAGCACATGGCAGATACATTCCACCCCAGAGTATCGGAAGCCTCCATATAAGTATCCCGGCTGACAGGGATATTATCATAAAAATCCCTCCCCATGCCGGGTCTCTGAGATCCCTGACCGGGGAAGACTACCGCAACAACTTTCTTTACCATGATGAGACAGTCTCTTCGTATCAGCTCAATAAATAGGGAATTACATTTTTAAAATGTTGCTCTTGATCCACGGTAAGCGTTCACTGAACGTTGAAATTAGAAATTAGAAATTCGGCCTTCATGCTTTTGTACTGCTCGACTGAGCATTCGACTGAGCTCACGTCGAAGTCTGTCAACTCGTAAATTCGTTTCATCGCTCCCAAATTTCTAATTTCCAATTTCAAGCCGTGAATGGCTAAGATTCACAATCACTCTTACATACCTGGGTTTGCCCCGACTTTTATGCATACTTCAATGCACCGAAATCTAAGAATATGCACCATTCGTGCCAGAATATGCAGCAATGATCTAACAACATGCGATCTCTTGTATTTACAGAGCTATACAAAACCGCCATCAGGAAAGCGAGCGCTCTCTT
>JAUWQS010000206.1 GCA_030610915.1 Pseudomonadota bacterium
CTGGGGTTTGGGATGGGAGGTCTGGCTCGACGGGATGGAAATAACCCAGTTTACCTACTTTCAGCAGGTGGGAGGTATAGATCTGAATCCTGTATGCGCTGAAATAACCTATGGAATCGAACGAATCGCTATGTATCTCCAGGGTGTTGATAATGTGTTCGATTTGGAATGGACTAAAGGCATAAAATACAGAGATGTGCATTACCAGGGTGAAGTTGAATTTTCCACTTATAACTTTGAGTATGCAGATGTTGAGATGTTGAGAAGGCTTTTTGAGATGTATGAGGCAGAATCAGTTAAGATGGCTGAGAAGGATCTGGTGCTCCCAACATACGATTATTGCCTCAAATGTTCTCATGTCTTCAATGTCCTGGATGCGCGCGGGGCAATCAGCGTGAACGAGCGCACCAGTTACATCGGGAGGGTAAGAAACCTGGCTAAGCTCAGCGCCGAGGGGTATCTGAAGCAGCGGGAGAAAATGGGGTACCCACTGATGGGAAGATGGAAATCTGGTCAATGAAAATATCAAAATGAGAAATGAGAAATTTAAAATGAACAGATTTCGTAATAGCTCAATAAATAGGGGCAAACTCCGGTATGTAAAAGTGATTGTGAATCTTGGCCATTCACGGCTTGAAATTGGAAATTAGAAATTCGGGAGAAAATCGTGAAGTCCAAATTTCTAATTTCTAATTTCAACGGTAAGTGTTCGCTTACCGCGGATTGAGACCAACATTTCAAAAATGTAACCCCCTGTTTATTGAGCTGATACGTTTAATCTGTGGATAGGATTTGATACTTATGGGTAAAGAACTTCTATTGGAAATAGGAACTGAGGAGATTCCAGCTACCTTTTTACCTAAGGCGCTTGTAGATATGGAGGAAATAATCCGGGATGAATTCTCCAACAACCGAATCAGGCATGGCCAGGTCAGGACGATGGCCACGCCGAGAAGACTCCTCCTTTACGTGGCCGATCTATCGGAAGAGCAGGAAGATGAGATTACGGAAAAGCTTGGTCCGGCCAAGAGGGTAGCGTTTGATGAAAATGGCAACCCAACCAGAGCCGCTTTAGGTTTTGCCAGGGGACAGAAAATAGATATCTCTGAGATTGAAACGGTAACCACAGAAAAAGGTGAATATATTTGTGCCAGAAAAGAAACAAAAGGTGAAAAGACAAAGACCATACTCCCGGATTTGCTGATTAAATTTATTACCTCCATACCCTTTCAAAAGTCCATGCGCTGGTCGAATCTCGATCTCAGATTTGCCAGGCCAATCCACTGGATACTCGCTCTTTATGGCGGCGATCTTATATCTTTTAAAATTGAGAATCTGGAAAGCGGCAGTAAAAGCTGCGGCCATCGGTTCATGAGCCCGGAATTCTTTGAAGTCGGAGACTTTGAAGATTATATGAAAAAAACAAGGGAAAGGTTTGTCATCGTAGATCCGGCAGAACGTAGAAAGATCATTTTGGAGGAGTCGAAAAAGGCCGCTGAAGGCGTTTCCGGGAAAGTCCTTGTCGATCACGAACTACTTGAAACGGTGACATTCCTCGTTGAATATCCCACGGTGGTCTGTGGAAGTTTTGACAGGGAATATTTGAAACTTCCCAGGGATGTGCTCGTTACCTCGATGATGAAACATCAGAAATACTTTCCGGTAATTGATGAAAATGGAAGCCTCATTCCCTGGTTTATTACGATAAACAATACCCTGGCCAGGGATCCATCCATGGTCGCGCGGGGCAATGAAAGGGTGCTCCGGGCAAGGCTTGCTGATGCTGTTTTTTTCTTTGACGAAGATAAGAAAATTCCACTTGGCGATCGCGTAGATGATTTAAAAAACGTCGTATTTCACTCTCTTTTAGGCACCTCTTATGAAAAGGTCACACGGTTCAGGCAGCTCTCCGTATATATAGCGGAAAAGATAAACCCGGACATAAAGGGAGCAGTAAAACGGACGGCATACCTCTCGAAGGCCGACTTAGACACCCGGATGGTTGGGGAATTCCCGAATCTCCAGGGGATAATGGGCAGGGAATATGCCCTGATAGCGGGAGAAAGCCCAATCGTGGCAAAGGCCATATATGAACATTATCTTCCCACTTCCGCCGGCGGCAAGCTGCCTGAAACCGACGAGGGAGCGATAGTCAGTATCGCTGATAAAATGGACACCATCGTCGGATGTTTCGGGGTAAATCTGATTCCAACGGGAGATGCGGATCCGTATGCCTTGCGAAGACAGGCCCTCGGCATCATCAATATTATTCTTGATAAAAATTACCATCTCCAGTTGGAAGATCTGACAGACAAAAGTATCTCCATCCTCGACAATAAATTAATGAGAACTCCGGAGGACACCAGAGAAGACGTCCTGGGGTTTTTCAAGGGGAGATTAAGGAATCAATTCGTATCCCGGGGGCGCTCCTATGATGTGGTCGATTCGGTGCTTGCCACAGGAGCATCCGATTTGGCAAAGTCTCTTAAAAAGATAGCAGCCATGGAGAAATTCAAAAAACACCCTGACTTTGAACCACTAACCGTTGCCTTCAAGCGAGTGGGCAATATTCTCAAGGGTTTTAAAAATGGCGCTGTCGATGCTTCCCTGTTTGAATCTGATGAAGAGAGAAAACTGCACAACGCCTATCTTGAGATAAAGGGAAGAGTAAGCGCTTATAGTGACAGGAATGATTATAATAAGGTCTTGCTTGAACTTGCCTCCTTGAGAGAGCCTGTCGATGACTTTTTTGAAAATATACTCGTCATGGCGAAGGACGAAAAGATAAGGTTCAACAGACTTTCCCTGTTAGAGGAGGTATCAAGACTGTTTTACGAGATAGCCGATTTTTCAAAAATAGTTACTGAACGCATCAATAGTGACCGAACGAAAACCCCTTAGTTGCGAGACGTCATTGCGAGGAGTGAGGAACGGACGACGAATCAATCTCCTTATTTCTAAGAGATTGCTTCGGTAATACTTCCCTCAAAATGACAGGAAAAGTGTAAATTGGATGGTTTTCGCTCAGGCACTAAACAGGAAACTCTGGCTAAAGGGTTCTTATCCATTGTTCTCTGACCGTGAACCCTCGAAATGTGAATGCTTACATTTATTTATGAGAGGACTTCCCACCATCATTAGACGTCCACTGCTTAATAGAATACATAATTGAGTCCTCAATAAAATCATACATGTTCTCGGTATTAATTTCTTTCCCGAATGAAAATACATATGCAAGTTCCACAACGTATTCATATCCGCCCAACTCTAAAGTTTCAACAGCTTGTGTGTGGTTGCAAAGTATCACGGTAGAATCCTCTCCGAGGGAGAGCGAAAACATGTCTTGAGAAACAGAGTATCCCTTGAGAAATGCGTTGGGGGACTTTTCGAAGCGAAAAGCGGCAGGCATTGAATCATCTTCCGCAATCAAACCCGGAAAAGGGTGATGAGATATCTTAAGAAGTTCGTCAATCCTTTTTTTTCCGATTGCATCAATAAAGGTTAACATAAAATATTTATCGGTCGAAAAGGTAAACCAGGATACATCCGGATTACGAAGAACAGGCACAAAGGATATTTTTGCCTCATTTGGAGCCCCAAGCAAATGTTTTTCTATGATGTTTTTCAATCGTTCATGGTCCACAACTGTATTCATGTCAAATCTCCCAGTGTTTTAGTGATATTAATTGTGACAGTCTCGTAAAAAGTTGGAAAAATACTTTTTTTGTCATTCTGGTGAGCCGAAGCCCTGAGTATAACGAATAGGATAGCGAAGAATCTGATATCATTGAGATTCTTCGTCCCCTTCACTTCATTCAGGGCTTTGGCTCACCCGCTCCTCAGAATGACACTGTGTGGACTTTTTACGAGTGCATCAATTGTAAAGTAGCTTTTTTAGTAATAGCTCAATAAATAAGGGGAAGTCCCCTCACCCTGGCCCTCTCCTACCAATGGAGAGGGAATTCATTGATTGAAATCATTAAATAAACTCCCTCCCCCTTGAGGGGGAGGGTTGGGGTGGGGATGAAAAGCCCCGCTTTATTGAGCTATTACCTTTTTTATGTGAAACATTAACATCCTCATGTACACTTTCCCATACATCATGGTATATTGAAAAGCAATATTTTTCTCTCGTTTCCAAACCGGAGCACTGCCGTTATCCCGAAAAACAAGCTGAACAATAGCAAAGAATGTTGTTATAGATTATTTTATGAAAACTATAACAATAAAACAAGAATTAAGAAAAGAAAAAAACTTAGAGGCAATCAAAGAAACAATGCAGTCTAA
>JAUWQS010000087.1 GCA_030610915.1 Pseudomonadota bacterium
TATATCAAACGTGTGCTTGTCAGTGGCGGGTGCGCAAAGATTCCGGGATTGGTCGGCGCCCTGTCTCAAAGATTGGACATTGAAGCGGAGATAGTCAATCCATTTAAAAACATATCCTATGATAAAAAAACTTTTGACTCAACGTATATAGAAGATATCGGTCCGGTGGCGGCAGTGGGGGTGGGACTGGCCCTCAGAAGGATAGACGACAGATGATAAAAATAAATCTTCTTCCCTATTTTGAAGCGCAAAAAGAGAAGTTCCTCAAACGGCAGATTATCTTCATATCGGTTCCCTTTGTGGTGTTTCTTCTCGTTATAGTTATCTTGCATGTACAGATGGTCAGTAGCATAGGCAAACTTGAAAAAGGGGTTCAGGGCGCTGAGGAGCAATTGAAAATTCTGACAAAGATCACGGGAGATATTGAGAATGTCAAAAAAGACAAAGAAATATATAAAAAGAAACTGGCGATTATAAAAGACCTGGAAAGCAATAGACTGGAGACAGTTCTTTTTTTAGATGATTTGACTATGCGGGTGCCTGAGGGACATGTCTGGCTTACAACTCTTTCCGAGGCTGAGACTACTCTGAGTCTGAAGGGTATCGCCAGGAATAATTCAGCAATTTCCGATTTCATGAGAAATCTTGAAGGGTCTCGATTTATAAGATCTGTAGATCTCATTTCATCGAAACAGACCATCATTTCCGGCATTAAATTAAAAGAATTCACATTATCGTGCAATACGGAGAAGGGGTAGAAAGTGGCAATCACGCTGGATGATATAAAAAATATGTCCACGATGCGCAAGGTCACACTTGTTTGTATTGTCCTTCTTCTCTTTGCGTACTTATATTATTCCTATTTTTATCAAGCCGCGTTTGAAAAGAAAGGGAAGCTTGGGGTAAAATTTTCAAGCCTTCAGCAGGAGATAGCCGAAAAGCAGATTGTTGCGAAACAGATAGAGAAATATAAAAAGGAACGGGATGCCCTGAAGGAAGACCTGCGAGTGGCCCTGACCAGACTTCCCGAGCAGAAAGAAATACCAGGCCTCCTGGATTCCGTCTCTGAGGCGGGGAGGAGATTAGATCTTGAATTTTTGCTTTTTGAACCGATGGGGCCTGTTCCAAAGGAATTTTACGCTGAGGTTCCCGTCAAGGTCGAGGCGATCGGTGGCTATCACAATATCCTCTTCTTTTTTGAAAAGGTCGCGAAGCTTCCCCGGATCGTGAATATTACAGATATTTCTATTAAAAGGGGAAATGTAAAGGATAAGATTGATTCTTTGACCACTTCCTGTCTTGTCAAGACCTATATGTTTTTGGAAAAAGAGGGCGAAAAGAAAGCGGCTGTTCCCGGCTCCAAATAGAAATTGGGAATTTTTATATGAAGGCAATAGATACTCTTTTAAAATTTACAATTGTGGTTGTTCTGAGTCTGTCTGTAAGCCTGTGGGTCTATGTGGGATATTGTGATGACGGAGAAGAGTGTCGCTCCACATCTTACAGTTACAATCCCACAGGGAAACCTGATCCATTCAAACCTTTCATTGAGATAACCACCACGGGGGGGGTAGAAGGGAGGTTAACTCCCCTGACTCCTTTGCAAAGATACGGTATAGAAGAGTTCAGTCTGGTGGGGATTGCCTGGAGTAACAGAAAGAGAATCGCCATGGTGGAAAATTCAGCGGGGGAAACTTATTTCCTTTATAAGGGCACACGAATCGGCATTAACAAAGGGAGGGTGGTGAAGATACTCTCAGATCAGGTGATTGTTGAGGAGAGTCTTAAAAGCCCGTCGGGAAAGATAGATAAACAACGCGTAGTCCTGCAGCTTCGCACAGAGGAAAACGGGGGAAAACCATGATAAAAAAGAAGTTCTTAATATCCTTTTCTTTTTTGGTCTGCCTTGTGTTTTTATTCGGGTGTGTCACCACTAAAAGTGGCCGGTTTCAGCCAGAGGCCGGTGCCGGGGGTGAAAATGAGAATACCGGCAGCATGGGAAGAGCGGGCATTCAAACCGCGAATGAGGGGTGTCTTGAAGAAATAATCTTCGACAGAGTGAAGGGTGATGAGAGACTTACCCTTTGCGTTTCAAAACTTTCCGGTTTCAACGTGGAGAGGATCTCTGAAGAGACCATAATGATTAAACTGGTAAACATGGTCGTCACGGCGGAGCTGATGAGAAAGTTCAGTGAAGATTCATCACGAGTCATAGATCATGCCCTGCCGCTTCAGAAGACGATAGAGGGTGAAAGGTGGGTTTACTTTAAGATTGCATTGAAAAAGATGGTCCCTTACAGCGTAAAGGAGGAGGAGAAAAGGATCGTTATTGCCTTTGACGCTTCCGCTATTTCTCGCAGTTTTCCCACGGTAGTGAAGGAGGCTTCTGCCGTTAAAAAGGATGACATAAAAGGGGAAACGGCGGCGCCCGCAAAATTCTCCTACCTGACGAGGAAGCCGCTGCAGAAGGAAAAAGAGGAGAAGACAGGAGCATCAAAAGAATATACCGGTGAGAAAATCACCCTCGATTTTCAAGACGCCGATATAAAAGATGTGCTTAGATTGATATCTGAAGTGAGTAATTTCAACATTGTCACGGCTCCGGACGTCAAGGGAAATGTAAGCATGAATATGAAAAAAGTCCCCTGGGATCATGCCCTCGATACTATTTTGGAGGCAAACAGTCTTAGCAAGAAGGTATCCGGGAATGTTATCACCATCTTCACGCTGGCGGCAGTGAATAAAATGGATAAGGATCGCAAGAAAGCGGAGGAGACCCAGCGGGAGAAAGATGCGGCTGAAGGGAAGCTGCGTCAGATCTCTATCGAGGCAAAGATTGTTGAGGCGGTAACCTCGTTTTCGAGGAAGCTGGGGGTTCAGTGGGGGGGCGGTTATAAAGGCCATTGGAATAATGCTGACTTCGGCATCCTGGGTGGGACCAATCCATCGGGCGGCGTTACATCGCTTCCAAGCGGTATAGGATTGACAGGTGACAGGCTGGCGGTTAATTTCCCGATTGCCATTGATGCTCCCTCCATCGGGATCGCCATAGGAGGATCACAGGCCATTTTGGACGCGCAGTTGAGGGCGCTCGAGGATACGGGGGAAGGGAAGATAATATCTTCTCCCAAGGTGACCACCCTTGATGGTGTGGAAGCAATGATAGAGCAGGGAGAAGAAGTTCCTTATAAAAAATTGGATGAATCTGGAAATACAACGATAGAATGGAAAAAAGCAGTTTTGCAATTAAATGTGACGCCTGTTATTACTCCTAATGGGGAAATTTCTTTGAAGATCAAATCCTTGAATGACTACGCAGACTGGGCAAGAGCTGAAAAAACTCAGGGAGATCCACCCATAATCAAGAATACTGTGGAGTCAACCGTGGTGGCTAAAGATGGAGATACAATTGTGGTTGGGGGAATTTATAAGTCGAGTGAAACAGAAGGCACAAGCGGTGTTCCCTGGCTTTCCAAGATACCGATTTTGGGATGGCTGTTCAAGACTGAGTATAAAACAAGAGAGAAAAGGGAAATCTTAATCTTCATCACCCCGAGGATCATCGGTGAGACACTAAAAGGAGAGTATGCTAAGGAAAATTTCCAGTGAAGACCTGTACCTCCGCCATCAAAAAATGAGATTAAAAGAGCTTCTTTTATAGAATTCTGTGGTTGGCACTATCCGTCCTACTCAGAGAGAAGACCATCACATTTTTTTGCGATGCTGAGTTGTGTTTCCTCTTGATCTAACCTTTCATCCCAGATAATAGATTCAGTCCGGTTTTCATCGATACCGCCTCTATGGTAACGTGCAGTTAGTAACCGATCGGAACTGGAATCACTATTTTTGACAGGCAACTTTGCTACACGTTTGATACCAAATGGAAACGATAGAAAACAAATATAAAGAGCGTGACTACGAGGTTAATATAAGATTCCCTGAATTTACCTGTCTCTGCCCTGGGACTCTTCTACCCGATTTTGCTGAAATCACAATTAATTACATACCTGATAAGCTGTTAGTTGAATTAAAATCACTGAAGCTCTATTTGAACTCTTTTCGCAACCAGGAAATATTTCATGAAGAGGTAGTAAATAAGATACTTAGCGATTTTGTAGAAAAGATTCGCCCTAAGGGAGTTGAAGTTTCGGGAAATTTCAATGTCAGAGGAGGGATACATACAACGGTAAATGCATCATATCCACCTCCATCAACTGACCTTTAGGCTTTTATACCAGGATTGCATTCATTTTTACTTTAATGGACAGGTGGGAACGACCCTGTCTGCGCCGCCAGGCAGGTGCCACCCCCATCGTAATAGGTCGGTGTCCTACCCCCCCCTCTCGCGTAGCAGGTCGGGCGTCTCGCCAGACAGAATCACCTTTTGAATGCGACTTCGCATTACTCTACATGAATTTGAACGCTTAAGGAAAAAATGGCGAAAGACCAGTCAATAAAGCAGGCAAGGGAAGTTCTTAAAATAGAGGCGGAAAGCATCTTAAATCTCATGGATAAGATAGATGAGAACTTCTCTGGGGCCATTGGGCTTATTTACCGGAGCAAAGGGAGAGTGATAGTAACGGGAATAGGTAAATCCGGGCTCATCGGGAAGAAAATCGTGGCCACCCTGACCAGCACCGGCACACCTGCCCTCTTTCTCCATCCGGTGGAGGGGATGCATGGAGATCTTGGCATTGTCACCAAGAATGATGTAGTATTGGCGATCTCCAACAGCGGTGAGACGGTTGAATTAAATACGCTCATTTCCAGCGCCAGGGATATCGGTGTATCCCTGATTGCCTTTACCGGTAATCCTTCTTCGTCCCTTGCTGGTCTGAGTGATGTGGTTATAGACGTAGGTGTTGAAAGAGAGGCATGCCCTTTTGGTCTTGCCCCGACATCAAGCACCACAGCAGCATTGGCAATGGGTGATGCCCTGGCGGCGGTCCTTATCAAGAAGAGGAGATTCAGCGAGCGGGATTTTCAGAAATTCCATCCGGGAGGAACGTTGGGGCAGAGGCTGCTGGCCAAGGTCAGGGATGTAATGATTTGTGGGAAACAGGTACCCATGGTTTATTCCGGCGTTCCCGCATTGCGGGCGGTAGATGAGATCGATGAAAAAAATCTTGGGTTTGTTTTTGTGACGGACAGGGAAAACCGGCTCCTGGGTATCCTGACAGATGGCGATGTGAGGCGCTGTGTGGGGAAGGGAGTAATCTTCGAGGAGAAAAGCGTGGATGATCTGATGACAAAATCACCACAAACCATAGATGAGAACGCCTCAATTGCCCAGACTATAGAAGCCATGGAAAAAGATGAGATTACCGCTCTTGCGGTCGTAAATAAGAAGAACCAACTCAGAGGATATATCCATCTTCATGACATTCTGGGAAGGGGAGGAACACTGAAGATTTCAGCGCCTCACTGAATTCAGGCTATAGGCTGTAGGATAGAAAATGAACATCGAACAATGAGAAATGAAAATACTAAAATGCAAATACTAAAATGAGAAATGCAGGGTGTTTTTTCATTCTGCGTCTTTCATTTTGGTATTTAATATTTGCATTAATAAGTTCGATGTCGGGCGTTCATCTTTTAACCTGTAACCTGGTTTTTCGCCATGCGTTGCCAAGAGCCATGATATGTAACATGTTGAGATTATTGACTCGCACTGTTTTGTAGGGACTATCAGTTTTTCCAGCAGCGATCCGCTTCCTCATATCCCGTTATCAATCTTTGTTCGAGACGGTGGCGAATATCTTCAAATTCGCCAGTACCCATTTCTTTGGGAATAAATTCCAGTGAGCCGAAGCGGATCAATATCCTGCTGAAAGGCCGGGGAACCATAAACCTGTCCCAGCTATTGAATATCCAGGGTTTCTCATAGGAGATATATGCAGGACAGAGGGCAGCTCCGGATTTCTGTGCAAGGGTGATAATGCCCGGTTTAACGACACGAGGCGGCCCCGTAGGGCCATCTACGATGTGACCTCCGAGGCGATTTTCAATCACTCCGACGACCATCTGTTGTAGTGCCTTTCTCCCTCCCCGTGAGCTCGATCCGCGCACCGGTCGCCACCCGATTCGCCTGCCGACATCGGCAATGAAGTCTCCATCCCTGCTCTGGCTGATCATTATGCAGGGAGATTCATCAAATATCCTGGGCAGATAAAAGCCCCCAAAGAACCTCTGATGCCAGCTGCACAATATAACCCCGCCGTTATTCTTCAGATGCTTCCTTAACTCCCCTTCATTTTCCAGTCTAAGTTTGGTTGTCTTAGAGTACAGGGCAAGTGCGTAGTAGGCAAAAAAAGTCAAAATGTGTCGAATTATAAAGTACTTTATCTCTTTTTTGATGCTCACCTTATTCTGACCTCAGGGTATTATTGATGGACTCGTAAAAAGTTCACATAGTGTCATTCTGAGGAGCCCTTCGCCCATGTCATTCTGAGGAGCGAAGCGACGAAGAATCTATGGCTCAGGATAAACTCCGCGACGAAGAATCTCAATGATATCAGATTGTTCGCTATCCCCTTCGTTATACTCAGGGCTTCGGCTCACCAGACGCTGTCCTGAGCGAAGTGAAGGAACGACAAAGGAGTATTTTCCCGACTTCCAAGTAACTTACGCGAAATTGCACTCAAAAAGTGACTCCGTCGGGCGAGACGCCCGACCTACTACTGGGTAAGACAGGCGTCCTCGCCTGTCTATAAGGAAATGAATGCAACCAAATTTAAGTTACTCCCCATAATTCCGACGTATCGGCATAATGGAACTTTTTACTATTCCATTACTCTTATCAAAGGAATGATCCCTATAGCAAAAAAAA
>JAUWQS010000521.1 GCA_030610915.1 Pseudomonadota bacterium
TTTTTTTTGCTATAGGGATCATTCCTTTGATAAGAGTAATGGAATAGTAAAAAGTTCCATTATGCCGATACGTCGGAATTATGGGGAGTAACTTAAATTTGGTTGCATTCATTTCCTTATAGACAGGCGAGGACGCCTGTCCTACTATCCCCTGGGTGCGAAGATGCATGTTTTGCCCTGTGTGGTGCGAGATGCGAGTTTGTAGTTACGCAAATTTTGTTTATAAAATTACGATAAGAGAGGTATTTTATGCCAAATCCAGTTAAGAGACATTCAAAAACCAGAAGAAACAAGAGAAGATCACATGATTTTCTCACTCAGCCGGCAACTTCTGTATGTCCCCAATGTAATGAGCCGAAATTGCCACACCATGCATGTCCTCACTGTGGCACTTATAAAGGCAGAGAAATTATTCCCGTTGAAAAGATATCTTAGGGGGACACCGTTGAATAGTTAAGTGGTCGAGTGATTAAGTAGTTGTTATTATTTATGCAAGTAAACCTTGCCCGAAAATTGGACAGTCGATTACGAAGGCTGAAGGCTTTTTCCCTAATAGCCTTCAGCCTTCTACCTAAACAACCTAATGAAGAGGTCTGGTGGAAAAATATTTTGAAGATTATCATAGGCTCAGATCATGCAGGATTTTCCCTGAAGGATGCCCTGAAAAAATCCCTTGCCGAAGCTGATGTAGAGATACTGGATGTGGGCGCTCATAGCAGTGAACCGGTGGATTATCCTGACTTTGGCAGAAAAGTTGCCGAAAAGGTCTCTTCAGGAGAGTTCGCAAGAGGAATACTGATATGCGGTTCAGGTGTCGGGATGACCATCGTGGCGAATAAATTCCCAAATGTACGTGGAGTCTTATGCCTCGATAGTGACACGGCGCGTATGAGCAGAAAGCACAACGATACAAATATCCTCATTCTTGCCGGTCGTAGAACGGATATTAAAGCGGCTAAAGCCATTGCCGGGACATGGTTGGAAACGGAATTCGAAGGGGGGCGGCATAGCAGGCGGCTCGATAAGATTAAGAAGATAGAAATTGGAAATTAGAAATTGGAAATTTGGCCTTCATGTTTTTGTGCCGTCAACTCGTAAGCTCGTTTCATCCCTGCCTGTGTGTGCCCACGCGCAGACAGCTCTCCCAGGTTTCTAATTTCCAATTTCAAGCCGTGAACGCTTACGATTTATCGAACCCCTACAGTTTCTGAGTTTACCCGAATTTATTGAGAAGTTACCCTTTGACCATGTTGACTACTTGAACCTTGAATCTTGAATCTTGAACCTGAGTAATTATGGAGGAATAAGATAGTAATGTCTATTTTATCAAAGACCGACCCGGAGGTTGCCGGAGCAATATTGGAGGAAACAAGACGACAGGCGGGAAAGTTGGAACTAATTGCTTCGGAAAATTTTGTCAGCGAGGCTGTGCTTGAAGCCCAGGGTTGCATCATGACAAATAAATATGCCGAAGGTTATCCTGGAAAGAGATATTATGGCGGTTGCGAGTTTGTCGAT
>JAUWQS010000391.1 GCA_030610915.1 Pseudomonadota bacterium
CGTAAAAAGCTCCGCTATGCCGACCTGTCTGCGTGTACCGCACAGGCAGGCACGTCGGCATTATAAAAGGAAGTAACTTGCGCTTTCAGTAAAACAGTGCTTTTTGGTAAATGTCAAGTGATATGAACTACTTACAACACATTTGCAGATTTAAGTTACTTGGAAGTCGGAAAATACTCCTTTGTCATTCTGAGCGATAGCGAAGAGTTTGATATCACTGAGATTCTTCGTCGCGGAGTTTACCCTGAGCCCTATGTTCTTCGTCGCTTTGCTCCTCAGAATGACATGGGCGAAGGGCTCCTCAGAATGACACTGTGTGGACTTCCAAGTAACTTAAATCTGCAAATGTGTTGTAAGTAGTTCATATTACTTGACATTTACCAAAAAGCACTGTTTTACTGAAAGCGCAAGTTACTTCCTTTTATAATGCCGACGTGCCTGCCTGTGCGGTACACGCAGACAGGTCGGCATAGCGGAGCTTTTTACGAATGCATCAAAGTTCAAATCCGTTAATTCGTTAATTAGACAATTGTGTGATTGCCGGAAACTAATCAACTTTAGCTCTTGGCTTACAAAAATAGTTTCTCTGCGCTCTCCGCGAGCTCTGCGGTGAACGCTTATGGAATAATAAGTAGAGGGGTAACCATGAAAAAAACAAAGTTAGTAATTGTAATGGCTATTTTATTCACTCTTTGTGGAATGGCAGGGTGTGCCGGAAGAGCCATAAAGGAAAGACAGGCAACTGCGTATCTTGATATCGGGACGGAGTGTCTCAGATCAAGCCGGTACACTCTTGCACTGAACGAGCTCATCAAAGCAAAGGAACTCGATCCAGGAAATCCCGAGATTCGGTATTATCTTGGAATGTCTTACGACAAAAAGGGGATCGTAAAAAAAGCAATAGCAGAGTTTGAAAAAGCGGTGAAACTGGATCCTGATTATTCGGATGCCCACAATTATCTTGGCGCTATTTATCTTAAGATGGGACATTGGGACAAGGCAATAGAAGAATTCGATAAGACTCTTTCAAATGTCCATTATCCGACTCCGGCGATAGCACTTTACAATCTGGGACGCACCTATCATAGAAAAGGAGACTACCGATCAGCGTTAAACAAATATGCTGAAGCTAAAATAAGGGAACCAAACACGGTATACCTTCCCTTTATAGAAATGTATACTGGGGTTATATATTTCAACTGGGGTGAAATCGGTAGAGCTGCAGGGCATTTCGAAAGATCTATCCTTCTCTTTCCCCCACATGTTGAACCACACTTCTGGCTGGGGAAATGTTATGTCAAACAGAAAAACATGCAGGGGGCAATGGAAGAGTTCAACACTGTAATCGAGATGGCTCCGCTGTCAGAGCTTGGGGAAAAGGCAAGAAAAAGCCTTGAAGCCATTGAAGGTAACAGGTAGTTTGCGCATTGAAAAAAGTAAGCGTTCACCGCAGAGACGCGAAGGTCGCGAAGAAAAGCGTAAAAGGACAAAAAAGAGTAGGTTCTTTTCTAAAGTTTCGAGTTTAAAGTTACGAGTTAAACTCGAAACTTGAAACTCGAAACCCAATCTGTGGTGAACAGTTGCGAATAAAAGAGGAGACTGATAGTTTATGGCTACAAAGAAAAAAAAGAGAGCTGCTGCAATAAAGTCAAAAAAGAACAAAAAGAATATCAGGGTAATTCTCCTGTCAATTATCATTATGGTCATAGTAGGCTTTCTTTTTTTCTTCTTTGTCACTCTCTTCGATTCCATATATCCGCCGATCGCCCAAAAAGGGAGTTCACATGAGAAAAGGGGGAAACAGGAGGTGGCGCTCTATTTTTCCGATTTAAATGAGCGATTTTTGGTTCCTGAAAAGAGATATATTCCAAAGGGTAAAAACTTGAACGATCAGGCTGAAGAGTTGGTAAGAGCCCTTATAGCAGGTTCCAAAACCGGTCTGGTGAATACATTTCCCGAAGGTACGAAGCTTCAAGACGTTAGAGTAGAAAAAGATGGAACCGCCCTCGTCAGCTTCGGAAAGAATCTTGTCGAACTTCATCCGGGCGGGAGCACCGGTGAGCTTGCAACGATATATTCCCTGACCAACACTCTGATATCCAATATTCCCAATGTCAAAAGGGTAAGAATACTTATAGATGGGAAGAAACTAACAACGATAAAGGGGCATATTGACACAACGGGTTCCTTTACCTTTGACGGGGAATTAATAGCAGCTTCAAAGCGGTAACCGTTCAGGGGTTGTCAGGTTCAAGGTTGATTGTCTTCTAACCCGTGAACCCCTGAACCGTGAACCGTTACTCAAGGCCATAGATAAAAAATGTCCTCAACAAAACTTTCAAGAATAAGAAATATCGGCATAGTCGCCCATATAGATGCGGGGAAGACCACCGTTACGGAGAGAATTCTATTTTACACCGGCAAGTCCCACCGGATGGGCGAGGTACATGACGGTAAAGCTGTTATGGACTGGATGCCTCAGGAACAGGAAAGAGGAATAACCATCACATCAGCAGCTACGACCTGCCTGTGGAAAAATCACGTAATACATATCATTGACACACCTGGTCATGTTGACTTTACTGTAGAGGTTGAGCGCTGTCTGCGGGTGCTGGATGGG
>JAUWQS010000217.1 GCA_030610915.1 Pseudomonadota bacterium
CCCTATGTCAAGTCCGGCAACCAGCTTCTTCGAAAATAAACTGCCAATCTCAACCATTCAAAAAACCCGTTAATCCTTTACTGATCTATATCGTCTTCTAAGGTGAGAAACCCGGCTCTTTTACCTCAAACCAGGACAGGGAACGTAAATCACTTATCAAACCGGTAAATAATGTCCCCCTTCTTTACCATCCCGAGGCCACTCCTTGCCGCCTCTTCTATATACTGCAAATTGCTTCTAAGCAATAATATTTTTTTCTTCAGGTCTTTATTTTTATGAATCACCTGTTGATTCACACTCCTCAGCGCCATCAGATTCTCCTTCAGCCGGTAATTATCTACAAGACCTTTATCACCAAAGCTGATTAAAAGACCCATAAGCAAAAGAAAAACCATCAAATACCTGCCAATTTTCATTTCAAAATACACTATTCTAACGAAATAAGTTAAGTTGAAATGACATTATCACAAGATATTCTAATTATTCAACAAAAAAGTGCATACATCGCATAGTGAGACGAAGTCGCCTTCAAAAGGCATCTCTGCCGGGCGAGACGCCCGAGCTACTACGGGGCAGAACAGGCATCCTCGCCTGTCTAAAGAATGAATGCGCAACCTGATATGAATCGTACCTCTTTGAAAATTTGACCTTCATTTATTATTGTACTACAGTTTTTAACATCTGTTACTGCTCGATGGAAGTATCTGCTGTGGCTCGCCAAGGAGAAACTCTCCTCTCTTTATCCACTCACTTAGAATATTGGCAATTTCCCTTGCCTTATAATAGCTCGACAGGGGAGCTGTAGCCACCTTCTTCCCCTTTAGCTCTATCGAACCGCTCATCAGTTCTTTGTAACTTACCTCACCGAGGCTTCTGGTCTCATTATTTGGATAATCCATGCTGTAGTCGTACACCTGTGTATAAATGTCCTCATTCCTGACAGCGGTGTAATGCGCCATTTCCTCGTTTAGTATGGGGATCGGAATGCCTATGCCTACATAAAGGGAAACTCCATAACCGAGAATACTTGCCCCGACCAGCCACTTGTGACTCATCTGCTTTAAGTTTCCGATGGTTGCAAGAGTTGCCGCTCCCTCTTTTGGTACCCCGTTTTCACCTCTTGGAACATCAGGATTATGCTGGGTCCCATGCCATGCCACATAGCCCTGAACTCCCCCTAAGAATATTCTTGTTCCTATGCCGATAGTCTTATAGAAGGGATCGTTAAAAAGTGGGCTTAACTGACCGGCAGTAGCATAGTTAGCATTAGCCATGCGTGGTCTCAACACACCCATGTAGGTGTAGATAGTCTTGTCGGACATATTTACAGCGCAATTATAGTTCTGATATGCGTTCCTGGGGTTGAAAAGAATGGCGTCGCTCAAGTCATTAATAGTTATATTTCCCTCATGCCTGCGGGCAGGATAACAATCTGTCCCGTAACCCTCCAGACGCAGCCTTATCACCTTGCCCGCCACCAGATCCTCAATAATATGCCCGCCGCCATAATTAAATTCACCAGGATAAACGCTGTTGAGTGGATCATCTTCCGCCACCTCTGTCGCGCCGATATAACAATCCACAGCGGCAATACCTCCATAAGCCGGCACATCATTGAGCCATACCTTTGAAGCCCTTATCTTAGGGGATGTATGCCCAAAGTTAAGAAAAGCGCCCGATGAGCACATGGGACTGAAGGTTCCGGTAGTCACGACATCTACCTTTCTTGCCGCCTCCACCTCTCCAACTCTTTCAACTATACCTGTGATCTCTTCGGCAGTAACCACAACGGCCTTGCCGGCCTTTATCTTTTCATTTATCTCTTTATAAGTTTTACTGACCTTATATTTCTTCATCAATTGTAACTACTCAGGTTCACTGTTGATAACTTTTAACCGTTGTAACTGTTCAGCTACCGATCTACGAGGATCATCACTGACATTTTTTTCTCCTATTTCCTGTCTCCACGCAGTTATTTCGTAATTTTCGGACTTTCGTGATCGTTTTAAATTCTTTTGCCATTTCTGCCTGTCTGCGCCTGCCTGTGCGTTGCACGCAGACAGGTGCGGGCACCTCTGTATAGTCACATAATTTCTTTGTATTTAAACCTATCTGCATTCATGACTCTGTTGATTCAATGCCAGATTCAGTGATTCTCGCAAAATTGAACATCTCAACTACCTGAAATCATTGACAGTAAAAAGTAACTTTTTCGTAAAATCGTACTAAATAAACGGAGTTATCCATCTGTGTGAATCTGTGGCTGAATAATTACCATCAATTTTCATCCGGTATGACCAAATCCACCATTGCCTCTTAAGGTCTGATCCAAATGTTCATTCAAATCCCAGATCACCCTGCACACCCTGTTGATGACCATCTGCGCAATACGATCACCCCTTCGCACGATAAATGGCTCTTTGCCATGATTAATCATAACCACACCAATCTCTCCCCGATAATCCGCATCTATCGTACCAGGAGAATTTATCAATGTAACTCCGTTTTTAATAGCAAGCCCGCTCCGGGGCCTGATCTGCGCCTCGTACCCCGCCGGCAATGCAACTGCGAAGCCGGTAGGAATATTTTTTCTCTCTCCCGGATGGATAATATCCTCTTTTTCCACTGCTGCAAAAATATCCATCCCTGCTGACCCCTGGGTCATATAGCGGGGCAGGGGAATATCTTCATTGCCATCCAATCGCTCAATGGATACTCTTATTTTCTCCATAACGCAACTACTCAGGGGTTATATGAAAGTGCCTAAAGATTGACAGTCTCGTAAAAAGTCGGGAAAATACTCTTTTGTCATTCTGAGCGATAGCGAAGAATCTGATATCATTGAGATTCTTCGTCGCGGAGTTTATCCTGAGTCCAAGATTCTTCGTCGCTTCGCTCCTCAGAATGATATGGGCGAAGGGCTCCTCAGAATGACACTGCGTGGACTTTTTACGATTTCATCAAGCTTAAAGTGCGCTAAAGTAAACATCCGGTTAACACATTTATAATTTTGATACAACTATTCACTTAACTTTTGTGGTAACTACTCACGTAGTCAGGCTGAAGGTATTTAGGCTGAAGGCTGAAGGGGCAGAAAGAGCGCTTTGGCGGAGAAACAGCAGATTTTTGCATCAAACATGGCTTCAAAATGTGCCGTATTCCTGCTTTTCCTAACAGTCTTCAGTCTTCAGTCTATCCACCTGAGTAGTTAACTTTTGTGTTTAATAAATACGAGGTGCGATATGGCTTAACGTATTAATATTATGACAAATAATACTTGAAGAACCCCATCTTTTGATTTATAGTGAGTTTTCAACAAAACACAATAATATCAACAGGAAAGGGCTCAACCGAACCAGGCGCTTCACCTGACCGCTCGCTATTCCGCTGAGCTCCATAGCGGCAGATGAGCTTTCCGTTGGCGAACTTCAGTTCGATACCTGTTCGTCCAGGTAAGACTGAACAAGAGAAAAGATTTTTTCTGTTTCTTCTGATGCAGGCAGAACACCCCTGATCATCTTCACATAGCCCCTCTTTTGAATAGACCGGAATGTGGGCGCAAAGTTGATATCGTATATCCATCCGACCTGAAGCAGCTTAAAATCGTTCAGGTTTTTTAAGTGCGTAAAGTCCACAACTCTCCCCTCCATCAGATCCCTATAGACGTCATCTGAAATTCCGGGGGTGTCGGGCAGACCAAGTTCAATGGCACCGTTTCGCTTTCCATTTCCATTCTTCTGCCGGTAGTAATCGGTGACCACCCGCCAGATATCCAGTTTATCGGCATCACGCAATAACCTGGTAAAAAACAGGCATTCTTTTGTCTCTTCTTGCGGCAAGGTCACACGGTTGTGATACAAAATCGAGCACAGAATCAACTTTCGCACTGATTCATCAAGATTGTTTAAGCTTCCGCTTTCCCAAAGTATTTTCACTCCATGTTCCGCATGGTTTACAGACTGGCGATCTACAAAGGTTCGAAAGTTGGCGTATTGCTCAAAGCGGCCAATATCATGAAAAAGGGCGATGACCTCCGCCAGCCGAAGGTCTTCATCTCTTAATCCAAGTTTTTCACCGATGTCTAAAATCTCCCTGCACACCAGTCCGGTATGCTCTTCTTTTAGAGCTATGTTTTGCTGCAGGTCATCATC
>JAUWQS010000356.1 GCA_030610915.1 Pseudomonadota bacterium
ATCAGTTCAATAAATAGGGGATTACACTTTTGAAATGTTGGTCTCAATCTACGGCAACACGGTTGCCTTGCTCCAAAATTAGAAATTGGAAATTTGGCCTTCATGCTTTTGCACTGCCAACTTGTAACCCCGTTTCATCGCCACCAAATTTCTACTTTCCAATTTCAAGTTGTGAACGGCTACGATCCACGATCACGCTTATATGCCTGGGGTTGCCTCTATTTACTGAGCTGATACCTGAAATATATGTATTTGGTTCTGCCGTTTATGATGACTCCTAAAGGCTTCGGATAAAAGTGAAATAATCCTGTTTCTTTTCATAAGCTGAAGTCTCATAGACAGGCGGCACAGGATACATGCGCCCGTAAGGGGGATTGCCATGAATGAAAATGTGTGGTATATTAGAATTAATGCCTTGTTGGAAGAAGGCATAGCCTCAGAGAGGGTGATCGGCACGGTCTGCACCGGCGGTATCTCTTTTTATTGGGCGGTGGACAGGATGTTGAGTCTTAGCATAGAAAAATGCGGTTATTAAAAGATTCCGAGGTGGCAACAAAAGGGGGGAATGAAATTGGAAAAGGCAGACGCCGGTTTTTGCAGGGACGTTTGCCCTGTATGAAGGAGGGCCGTCATGATGAAGAAATATAAGGCAGTCAAGACCTATGAAGAGATAAATGAAAGGATAAAGGAGGGGAAGGCCGTGGTGGTTACGGCCGAAGAGATTCTGGATATCGCGGAGAAAAGCGGGGAGATAGAGGCGCCTGGAAAAATAGATGTGGTAACCACAGGCACCTTCACGCCCCCTTCTCTTCCCTATAGTATTTCCGAGAAATTGAAATGCCAAGTCGGAGGAACCATAGATCCTTTTGCCGCTTCACCCTCTCAGGCCTTCTATATGACAGGGGATCTGGCAGGGATGGATATCTTTGCAGGAATAAAGAGTGACGAGCAAATCCCACCGGGGATGGGGAAGGTTATTCCCTCCGGTATAGCAATTGCGGTACCGGAGGGTTATGAGGCACAGATCATGCCCCGAAGAGACCTTAAGGATGTTCGAGTAATAAATTATCCTGTTATAATTGATGCGGATTGCCGGGAGGAGATTGGGGTAACCATGATTAATGGCGGGAAAGAACCTTTTACAGTAAAGAGGGGGGATCACATTGGACAGATGGTCGTCTATCGAGTGTGTGGCAGGATGGATATCTTTGCCGCTGTGAAAGGTGAGGAGATTAGCCTTCCAGGGGAGTGGAAGGATGTTCCGACCGGTATCACAATTGCGTTGCCTAATGGTTATGAGGCACAGATCAGACCTTTAAATGTTCATGCCCTCAAAGGAAGATATAAATTGAGGAAGTTGAGAGTTTTTCCTGTTACGATAGATCCCGACTACAGAGATGAGATTGTGGTGACCATGAAAAATGATGGCAGAAGACCTCTTACCGTAAAGAGGGGTGATCATATTGCAGAGATGATAATCTATCGGGCAGGCGCAGGGTGACATGAACTCGGTTCAGGATTGCGCCGGGAACACTTATTGCTTATCAGATTCTAAAGGAGGTGACAGAAAATGTTCATAGATAAACCAGGGTCGCAGTATATATTCATGTACAGCAGGGAGAGCATTAACAATTCCAGTGATCGCACATCGTATATAGCTTATAAGGATAAAAGGCTGACCAATAAGGAATATCTGGAGCACTGGGGCAAGTGGGTCCACCTGGATGACAAGGAAAATATCCATGAGCTGGTTTATGAACTTGACCCGTATGTAGAGGGAGGAACTATCCCCTGTATCAAATTTGATCGCTCTCCCCAGCAGTGGGCAGATATGGATCAATGTGTGCTGTGCGTTTACTGTGATGACAGGCAGAGAGATGAAGTATGGAAGATACTATCTGACGTGGGAGTAAAAATCAAAGCATGGATCTATGACAGAGAGGTGGTAGAAAAGTGGATGTCGGGGGGGCAATACTTAGAGAGATGGATTACTGCCAATGGGTTGACGAAGGAGGAGGCAGACCAGACCAGAGAGGAATCTCGACGAAAATTCAAGGCGGCATTCTTTGACAAACCGGATGAGCCCTGTCGAGGATGGATACAGTAAGGGTCTGTCATGAAATAAGTGTTGCGGTTAGGCGCTCAGATTTGGGTCAGGTTTAGTCGATACGAGTGAGCAAAACCATAGAAATAGCAGGGCTCTTTTGAGGATTTTGCGATTGAGAATCGGCTAAAGATGGCCTGAAGATGAGATGTATAAATGTGATTCTTATTTCATGACAGACCCTAAGGGAGGGCAGAAAGAAGCTTACACATAGAGGCGCAAAGGAGGATATGTTTATGAATAGTATTGTAGTGAGGATCAGCGGGTCACTGCGCAAGCTTACCAGAGGCAAAACGGAGATTGAGCTTACTGCAGAGGGTAATATCGCCGATTGTGTTGTTAAACTGGAAGAGCAGTTTCCCGGCATGAGGGAGAAGATATGTGACGAGGAGGGAGAGATACGAGGCGCCGTCAATATCTATGTCAATGGTGACAATGTCCGCTCCCTCCAGGGTCTAACTACCACTCTGAAAGCGGAAGATGAGGTGGATATTTTGCCCGCCTTTGCAGCCGCATAACCACCACCCTGAACAATGAGAAATGAGAATATTAAAATGCAAATACTAAAATGAGAAATGCAGGGTGTTTTTTTACTTTGCGTTTTTCATTTTTAAATTTGACAGTCTCGTAAAAAGTCCACGCAATGTCATTCTGAGGAGCCCTTCGCCCATGTCATTCTGAGGAGCGAAGCGACGAAGAATCTGGGACTCAGGATAAACTCCGCGACGAAGAATCTCAATGATATTAGATTCTTCGCTATCGCTCAGAATGACAAAAGAG
>JAUWQS010000214.1 GCA_030610915.1 Pseudomonadota bacterium
ATCCGACTCTCCCAGGAGTTTTACATAGCCGCCCAGCGGTATCAGTGAAAGAAGATATTCCGTTTCACCAATCTTCTTTCCTGCCAGCCTGGGGCCGAACCCGAGAGAAAATTTTAATACACCAACCCCCGAATATTTGGCCACCAGAAAATGACCAAGCTCATGAACAAAGATCAATACTCCAAGAAGAATGATTACAGATATTATGTTTATGGTCATTAGTCCCTCAGTCCAGACATCGTTAAATAGTCGAGTGGTCGAGTAGTCGAGTTGGAAAGAATTGCATTAGGTTGTTTAGGCTGAAGGCTATCAGGAAAAACCTTTCAGCCTTCAGAACCCGTGAACCGTGAACCGTGAACCTGAGTAGCTACGCACGGACAAACAAGTTTGTCCATGCCACCAGCTATCTCATTTCTCATTTCTCATTTCTCATTTTAATATTTAATATTTTCATTTTGATATATCCCGCCGCCTGGTCTCTTGCCCATTTGTCTGCCTCAAGTACATCCCCAATAGACGTAATCTCTTTCCGCCGGTGTTCGGAAAGAGTCTCTTTTACAACTTCCGGCATATCCATAAACCCTATTTTCCCGGCAATAAACGCATCCACCGCCACCTCGTTCGATGCGTTAAGAACGGCGGGCATTGTCCCACCCTTTTTCCCGGCCTCACAGGCAAGTTTCAGATTGGGAAATTTTTCAAAATCGGGAGGAATAAACGTGAGATTTCCCACCTCAAACAGGTCCAGACAAGAATCTGTGCGCGGAAGTCTCTCAGGATAAGAAAGCGCATAGGATATAGGACCTCTCATATCGGCAACTCCCAGTTGGGCTATAATCGAACCATCTATGTATTCCACCATGGAATGGATTATACTCTGAGGATGTATGCACACATCAATCTTATCAATATCGATATCAAAAAACCACTTTGCCTCAATGACTTCAAGGCCTTTATTCATCATGGAT
This sequence comes from Pseudomonadota bacterium, assembly GCA_030610915.1. The sequence continues at coordinate 969 of JAUWQS010000214.1, forward strand.
GCGGAATCAATGGTGATCTTTTTCCCCATCTTCCAGTTGGGATGTTTAAGCGCATCGGCTACCTTGACTTTCGAAAGCTCTTTTTCGGCCAAATAAAGAAAAGGCCCCCCGGATGCGGTAAGAATAATTCTCTTAACATCTTCCCGACAATTACCGGCCAGACACTGAAAAATGGCGTTGTGCTCACTATCAACAGGTAATACGGCAACTCCTTTTGACGCAGCCTTCTCAACAACGAGGTTTCCCGCCATAACCATGGTTTCCTTGTTGGCAAGGGCAATATCTTTACCAGCCTCGATCGCCGCCATAGTGGGAAGAAGTCCCGCCGCCCCAACTATGGCTGATACCACCATATCAGTTTCTTTCACGGAGGCAACCTCATTGTATCCGTCAACTCCGTATAAAATCTCTGTCGTGGAGGATGAAGCAAGCATTCTTCTGAGCTGGCAGGCAATGTCCTCGTTCAGGACAGATACCACCCTGGGCTTGAATCTATCAATCTGATCCTTCAAGAGACCTATATTCCTGCCTGCCGACAGGGCCACCACCTTAAACATGGAGGGGCTGCCGCCTATCACGTCGAGAGCGGCCGTGCCTATGGAACCTGTTGACCCTAAAATTGATATGTTTTTCATCTAATCACAAACATATTGTAGTAATAAACAAAAGGAATAATGAAGAGAAGAGAGTCCAAACGATCCAGAATCCCGCCATGTCCCGGCAGGATAGAGCCGGAATCTTTCACACCTGCCGCCCTTTTGATCGTAGATTCGCATAAATCCCCAAGCTGACCCAGGATACTCCCGGCAAACCCTATTATTATTACGTGAACAAGAGAAAGTGCATTAAAAAATATCAACTTGAATATAACGCATCCTATCATGCCGCCGCCCAACAGTCCGATTGTTCCCTCTATTGTCTTTCCCGGACTGATATGCGGCATCAATTTCCTTTTACCCACGGTTTTGCCGATATAAAAAGCTGATATATCACCGGAAATCGCAAGGGTCAGGATGAAGAATACCCATAGCATCCCGTCTTCGGAGCCTCGTATCGGTATAAGATACGACATCATAAGCGGGATATAAATAAAACCAAATACAACCTTGCCTGGACCGGCGATGTCAAATGAATCGTTTTTCAACCTGAACAGAAAAATAAGAAATACAAAGATTGTGGAAAATGTTATTACGGCAAGCTCAAGAAGGGTATCTCCCAGATATGCTGCAAGGGGTATCAAAAAACCTATCGCCAATACTTCGCATTTCTCCCACCGGGATCCCTTTCCCAGTACCATGCTGTTATACTCGCTTAAGGCTCCCAGGATAAGCAGCATGACAAAGGCGACAAAGATCACATCAGAACCATAACCATCATAAATTATAACAGCAAAGACGATCGGCGCTGTTAGTATCCCCGTAATCCATCTCTTAAGATGCGGGCTCATGGCGACGGTTCCCTGGAGAGCTGATCACTCGTCCGTCCGAACCTTCTTTCCCTCTTCTGATAACAAACAATGGCCTCGATGAGATTTTCTCTGTGGAAATCGGGCCACAGGATATCTGTAAAATAGAACTCTGTATAAGCCATCTGCCACAGGAGAAAATTACTCAATCGATATTCCTCGCCTGTCCTGATCAATAAATCCGGATCGGGCATGCCCGAGGTATACAGGTAACCCGAAAATACCTCACTGGTAATATCTTCATGTGTGATCCTGCCGGCTTCGCCATCTTTCAATATCTTCCTTACCGCCTCAACTATTTCATCCCTGCCACCATAGCTGAGAGCTAAATTCAGCGCCATTCCATCATTAGTCGAAGTCTCTTTAATTGTTTTGCGCAGAACTTTCTTTATCTTTTCAGAAAGCCTGTCTATATCACCTATGGCCATCAATCTAATCCGGTTATCAAGCATCTCCTGAAGCTCTGAACGTAGAAACTCCCCAAGCAAGCCCATCAAGGCGCTTACTTCTTTAGCGGGGCGGAGCCAGTTCTCCATGGAGAAGGAATAGAGTGTGAGATACTTTATGCCGATCTCCCTGCAGACCTTAACAACCTCTTTAACGGATTCCACACCCTTTCTGTGCCCCCTTATTCTTGACATGGAATTTATCCTGGCCCATCTCCCATTACCATCCATGATTATGGCTATATGTCGAGGAAGCTTTGTCCTGTCAATTCTGTTCATGCTGATCTAAAACTTATGACGGTTGAATTTCTGCGGGCAGTTCCCTGAACTCGGGCATGGCAAAAAGTGTTTTCTCAAGATAAACTTTGATGGGACTTGTGACAAGTGTTTATATCTCCATGATTTCTTTTTCTTTGGCAGCAAGAACAGCATCCGCCTTCTCTATATATTCATCTGTAATTTCCTGTACTTCAGTTTGATATCCATGCAAATCATCCTCTGATATGTCGCCGTCTTTTTTCAGGATCTTTAATTGAGTATTTGCGTTCCTTCTATCGTTTCTCAATCTTACCCTGCTCTCTTCCGCCATTTTTTTTACAACCTTTACAAGCTCTTTCCTGCCCTCTTCAGTAAGATGTGGGATGGTAATACGTATTACGTTGCCGTCATTGCCCGGCATCAACCCAAGATCGGATTTCTGTATGGCTTTCTCAATATCTCCTATTGCACTCTTATCCCATGGGGAGATCAGGATAAGACGGCTTTCAGGGGTGGAAAGTGTGGCCACCTGATTCAGAGGGGTTGGAACACCATAGTAATCCACCTTGATTCCATCGAGAAGAGAGATAGACGCCCTGCCTGTTCTTACTTTACTCAGGGATTTCTCGAAAGATACTATCCCGTTTTTCATCTCGTCCTTCATTTCATCCAAGATCAGATCTTTCATTTCTCAACCTTCCACCACCGTTCCCACAGATTGTCCGACAACCACCTTCCTGATATTTCCTTTCTTGCCGATATTAATTACCTTAATCGGAAGATTATTGTCCCTGCAGAGAGTTATAGCGGTTGCATCCATCACTTTAAGATTCCTGTTCAATACCTCTAAGTAAGTTACCCTGCTAAACATCTTTGCATCATCATTCTTGACAGGATCCTTGTCATACACACCGTCAACCCTGGTTGCCTTTATGAGAACACCGGCCTCCATTTCAACAGCCCGCAACGATGCCGCTGTATCCGTCGTAAAATAAGGATTTCCGGTGCCGGCGGCAAATACCACCACCCTGCCCTTTTCCAGATGCCGCA
>JAUWQS010000493.1 GCA_030610915.1 Pseudomonadota bacterium
AAGTTAAGATGAAGCTTAGCGAGCTTGTTGAAAAAGTCCACTCAACCGATGAAGAAGTTGTCATCACAAAAAATGGCAGACCTTCAGCCGTACTGGTCAGCCCGGATGAATTCGAAAGCTGGAAAGAAACTCTTGAAATCACTTCCGACCGAGACATGATAGACGAAATAAAACAAGGGCTTGTAGCACTTTAGGGGAAAACAGGGTATACGCTCGAGGAGTTATTTTAGTATCCGGGAGACTGTCAGAGATTGTGAAAAATAGCCATTCTCGGACAGCCTGTTAGGGGTAAAATATATGCCGGTGACTTATAAGATTAGAATGCCGGATGAAACAGCGGATTTTATCCGGCATATGCATCCTGAAATAAAGAAAAAGATTAAGTCATCTCTTGAAATTATTTTATCAGATCCCCATGCCGGAAAATCATTGAAGGGTGAACTGACAGGTTTAAAAAGTTTCAGGACAGGTCGATTAAGGATTGTCTATAAAATATCTTCAAAACAGATTATAGATATTGTCTCTGTAGGCCCGCGACGCATAATATATGAAAATACTTACAGACTTTTGAAAAAAGAAACGGACAGAGAAAAATAATTGAAGCTCCCCGCAAAATAGGGGGACATCCCCCCAATCCCCAATTTCGTTCACATGTGAACACGCTGTGTCCGGGCGTCCAATTGTAGCAAATCAGCGATGATAAAGGGATATTCTAATACCGTGCATTTTTGACAATATTGAAAAACAGCTTCTCCCTGCCCTCCAGGAAGTCCTTCAATTGTGCGAACGTGCCGATTTTTGCGTGGCAGGGGAATCTAAGATTTCTCAGTCGTGAAGACTCCTTCGAAATGGCAGAATATCGTCGACATAACAGTAGTTCCAAAATAAACGGTTGATTGTTGTTCAATATGTAATAATCACTTTTGCGGAATTTTAAAAGGACTGCAATGAATAAGCAGAATTGTTGCGGTATTCTTGGAGATGACAAAATGAAAAGCGTTCAAATAAAATCCCATGTTGACAAAGACGGCATTTTACGCTTACAGGCACCGGTGGATATATCGGACCAGGAAATGGAAGTATTATTAGTGCTGCAACCTGTTGATCAGAAGACAGCAGATATGCCGGAGTCGTCTGGATGGCCGCCTGATTTTTTCAAAATCACTGCCGGAGCATTCAAGGACAATTCCTTGAAAAGAGAAGCTCAGTTGTAGCTTGGGTTGAGGCACGAAACCCAACGAAAGCCTTTGAGCTTTCAGCTTTGAGCTCTTCCGGTTTATCCGGGTTAAGGTGAGGGGCACGGGATAATCATGGACAAACAGGCAGCAGAAAATCTAATCACCAATACATTCAACCGCCCTTTCAATGAAAGCAGTTTCTCGAATTTTGCGCGAAACCTCCTCAACGATATAGATGAATCAAAAGCCTTTTCGTATCTATATGGAAACTACATCAGACATTCATTCGCAGACCACGTTAAGCAATATCAATGACAAATAACGCCAACATATACTCTACACGGCCACAAATTGCGCTTTTTGAATCAGTCTGAATTGCAAGAAAAAATTTACCACGAAGATCACGAAGGTCGAAGTTAACGAATAGTATTCTTCGTGTTCTTCGTGCGCTTCGTGGTAAAACAACATGATAGTAAAATCTCAAATTATGACCGGTTGCAGCATAACCCCATACCACGCCAAATATTTTGCCTATGAGCTGACAAAGCGTAGCTCATCTAATAGTATTGAAAAGCTTGCCTCATCTCTTCTCGATGCTCAGGTAGATCTCAATCCACATCAGGTGGAGGCGGC
>JAUWQS010000135.1 GCA_030610915.1 Pseudomonadota bacterium
AGGGGAGATGAAAGAGGCGGTTTCTCTTATAAATGGGAGGGCTCTAATCGAGGCCTCCGGAAATGTAACGTTATCCAGGGTAAGGGAGATTGCCGAGACTGGAGTGGATCTTATATCCGTGGGAGCGCTTACCCATTCGGCTCCCGCATCAGACATATCCCTGCGTGTGGCGTAATCCCCCTCACCCTGCCCCTCTCCCACCCGGGGAGAGGGAATTTAATTGATTGAAACCATTAAAAAATCTCCCTCACCCTTGAGGGGGAGGGTTGGGGTGGGGGTGAAGAGCCCAGTTTATTGAGATATTAGCTCCCCGCTTTCCCCGTATATGGCCTTACTGCTGGATGGGTGGCAGGAATCCCGTCCTGCTTCCCGATATTGCCTCCACCTGAATGGCGAAGTCGTCAAAGTAAATCGGATTGGACGTATTGCCAAAAGTATGCAGGGCAATCTCCGGGCGGTCAAAAGGATCGCTTTCCGGAGTTAGCAGGGCATCTGTTCTTATTATGGCGTTTTCCTCTTTTGTGCCTGAGCCACCCAATCTTGTAACAGAGCTATCCACATCGGAGTTCCACTGCACCAGGGTCAAATAGTCATTACCTGCCGCCCAGTCACCGACATCATCGACGGGCCAGTGAACAGCCCGGCCGCTTTCCGTTACACGTGGATTATTGTCCCTGTTATTGTTCAATGGGTCAGCATCAAAAGGTGGGTGTTCACTCTCATCACCATAATATACCCGTATGAAATTTGTCTTTGTCCACGGGTCTGGCGGCGCTACTTTCGCCCTGGCACATACCTGCCCGTAGACCAGCAGATCATCGTTAAGCTGTATAGACATACCATCTTCAAGTTGTACATTGGAGAGCGTCAGGGTTCCGGCTGCATTCCCGCCGGCCCAGCTACCGGATGTCAGAATTGGGGTTCCATTTACACGCGCCGTTCCAATCTTTGTTGCGCCGCGCATAATGGTAATAGTATCCCCGTAGAGAAGTGGTTCCGGTGGCGCACCCGGCGCTTGTGTAAATGACAGGGGATAGGCCTCGATGACACGAACCTGGAGATTGGACCAGTCTTTAAGCTTCTTGCCGCTGACTACACGGTCACTATTTTTCAGTTCCTTATATGCCAGCCAGTGGTAACCATCCCCTGTTTTTTGCCAGAGGATAATGGCAGGGTTCGAATTAAGAGAGGGAGGCTTTAATCCCGGAGGGATATCATCTTTTTTGCTCCCCTTCAGATACGAGATTCCGTAGTTATTGTCTTCACTTTCTCTAAAGCTTATCCCGGCCATGTAATAAGAAGACTGTTTGGCAACCTTTATCTTGGTCTGCAAGTCATAGCTGAGGAGATAGCCTGCTCCTTCCCAAACATCTCTCAAATCTATACTTGCCGCCGCCCAGTTGAAGTCAATGGAACTTTTATGTCCCTCCGTAGATGTGACGTGCAATGCGCCGCCGGCAACTTCATGGCCGCCAATCTCCCCTTCACCGCCGGCAAATGACTCCGGCAAGTCTTCACCCTCAAACCGCTCATGAAATCTGACCTTTTCGGTAGGTGTTTTTTCCGGAATGGGAATATGATAGAGGATCTCCCGTCTTGTTTCCAGATCGTCGCCGGAATCAACGATGCCCGTGGATTTCAGCTTAATGAATTTGTCAAGCATGATATCGTTTGTGTTATCGACTGTGACACTGAAGGCGCCGTCCGGATCATTAGCGGGAACGATCCCCTCTAACCGGTTTCCGTCCCGCTTTTTGTAAGACCAGCAGGACCATTTCGTGGACGACTCATAAATCCTGAAACTGCCGTTTAGAACGGGGAAGGCATTCGCGGATCCGGAACCTTCAAGAGTAATAACATTACTTGAATCGGTCACCGTCTGCGGGCCATTGGGATGGCTGACGGAATAGACTGTTGCTCCGTTATCAATGGGCCACAGGGTTCCGCCGGTCAGAGTGAAAGTCACATTTGAATCGCTCCGGGTTGCGCTGCTGTAGTGACAGACTTCCCCTTCTACCTTCAAGTAACCGGAAGAGAGAGACAGCTCAGGCGGAAAACCACCTTTAACTTCCGTGTTGAGCGTTGTGCTTCCGACTGGATGATCTGTTGTGGTTTTATAGTGATAAGGGTAAATCTCGATTTCAAAGCAGCCATCATCATTGGCCAGGGTAAACGTTCTGCCATGAAGAGATTCGAGTTTGTCATCCTTCGCGCTTTCACTGCCGGAGTTCCTGTATTCAACGGCGGCGTATCGGTAGCCTGATTCTGCAAGATAATATGCCCTCATTGAACTGTTCCCGCCGATCTGGCTGAAGGTTGAGGTTGTGAAGAGAGAAAGCATCGCGGTGCCAAGTGCGGCGAATATCACGATAGTGACGATCAGCCCGATCAGGATGTTTCCTGTCTGGCCCGCGATTAAGCTGCGAGATTTAGCTCTCGAATATTTAAGAGCATGGCGTGTAAGAAAAGGGAGAATGATGAGAGGAATTCTGTTTTTCATCAGTTCGCCTCTCCGAAGCTGATTCCAGGGGCGCCGGTATTTCTGGGGATTACCGTGGTGGAAAAAGCGATATCAGCGCTGCCGTCTGAACGTGTCAGGTCAAGATCGATCTTGACGGCATCAAGCGACCGGATATCATCCGTGCCCGCCACCCAATTACCAGTTTCCTTGTAATAGGTTAGCGTGAAGCTGCTCACGCGATCTACAAGATCATCACCCCCCGACGCAGCGGCGCCTGCGGAAATTTTGATCACATCATCATTCGGGTCAAGATATATGGTTTGTGTGATCACGCCGCCGCCATCCGGTCTTTCATAGGTGATGCGGGATGCATCCGCAGTTGTAACATCGGTCAGCTCCATCAGTTCACGGCTTATCCGGGGCACAGCCATCCTGGCCTTCTGGCTGATGACGGCGTTGTCTCTCGCGAACACATACCCATTGATCCCCGTGACGATTGCCATACCGGCTACAGCCGTCATGATCCCTACTATTATGAGAGATACAATGACCTCAATAAGGGTAAAGCCCGATTCTCTGTAACTATTCAGCCACCGATATACACTGATTATCACTGATATTTTTTCTTTTATTATCATATACAAATCTTTTGAACTCTGGTTTTCCGCCAAAATTCAATAATAAGCCAACTTCAATATTTGTTGCCTTCAAGTAGTTGATTACAGGACAATATATAAGGCGTTTTCATAGACAGATTCCAGAAATTCATCACCAAGCTCACTATATACTTCATAAAAACTTCCAAGAATAATATTTGTGATTTCTTTGTATTTAAACCTATCTGTGTTCATCTGTGTGAATCTGTGGCTGAATAGTTACGTTTTTTTAACTCGAAACTCCAAACCCGAAACCCGAAACCGTGCCTTTCGTTCAGGCACTATTTACCCCGCGGCAACAGTACCCTGCAGGTTGTCCCCTTCCCTTCTTCACTCTCAATCCGGAATGTTCCCCTGTGACTCTCAACAATCCTGTTTACAATAGCCAGTCCAAGGCCTGTGCCCTTCTCCCTGGTCGTAAAGAACGGCTCCGATACCTTTGTCCGGTTCTCTTTCTTTATCCCGCAGCCGGTGTCGCTTATCTGTATCTCAAGATATTCAACACCGGCCGGTCCGGTCTCTATCCTCAGTCTGCCACCGTCCGGCATAGATTGAACCGCATTTACGATCAGGTTCCAGATTATCTGCCTTATCTCCGCCCTGCTTCCATAAACGCTTGCCTGATCACACGAATTGCTGATTATCTCGATATCTTCATGCCAGTCAGGAACATAACGAACAGACTCAAGGACATCATCGATAACAGCTTTAATGTTAACATTCTCGTGACTAACCGAGCCCGGCCTTGCCAGGAGAAGAAAATCTCTCATAAAGCTTTCAAGTTGGGCCTTCCCCCTGAGGATGATCCGCATGAGCTTTTTGTCTGTCCCGCTCAGATTAAGATCTCTGCTCAACATCTGTATCGGCCCACCGATCGACGCGAGAGGATTTCTCATTTCATGGGCGAGTCCCGCCGCCATCTCGCCGATAAGGGCAAGCCTCTTGTTTTTTTCAGCCTGACGCTCCATCTCTTTAATATCTGTTAAGTTCTGAAAAATCAGTATATTGCCTATTTTCTTTTCACCGCCATCCATTAGTGGAGAAATGGAACAACCCAGTATCTTATCCGAAACGGTCACTTCAAACCTGCTTCTATCGCTACCCTGTCCCTCCTTATCCTTCACTCTATTCAGCATGTCGTAAAAGCCCTGGAAAAAATCGCCGATCTTTCCATTTATAACTTCGGAATGTGAAAGGCCGGTGATCTCTTCCGCTGCCCTGTTAAAAGATTTTATATATCCCTGGAGATCAACCGTTAATATCCCCGTATCTACAGACTCGATTATACTCCTGTGTAACAGGTCGAGTTGATCAAAGGCGCTCTCTTTTTCCGCAAGGAGCACCCTCGTCTTCTTCTCCTGTTTGACTGCAAAGCCTGCCAGGAGTGCAACAATATAGAAAAATACGATATGGATAAAAACCCTCGAAAGCACATAACCGGCGCTGTAGCCATAATCCCGGGAGGCAAAATATACCGGCGGGAGGATGGCGTAGTATTCAAATTCAACCAGAAGACCGTAAAGTATGCCACCGGCAGAAGCTATTATTAGACTTCCCCTGCCTCCGAGAAACAGCGCTGAATAAATAATAACAAGTACATATAAAAAAGAATAAGCGCTCTCAACCCCACCCGTCACATAAACAAGAGCGGTTATAAGCACAACATCGGAAAGGCTTTGAATATATATATTCCCACTGAGACTTTTAATGATTTTTAAGAGGAAAAGGTACAGAAAGGAAAGAATGTAGGTCAGTAATATGATGTAGTATACCAGCCCAAGCGACACCTCTGATAGCACTTCTGTTCCCTTAACCTGGATAAAGGCCGCTATCCCTAATAAAAAGGTCACAATCACGACCCTGAGAAACATCAGCCACCGGAGTCTCCTGTTAACCTTTATATTATGTGACAAACTGTCGTTCATAAGTTGGCCATGCGCTTCGCTTAGGCTGAAGGCTGAAGGCTATTAGTCGCTTAGTCGTGAAATTCGTGCAAAAATGGCAAGAGAATTTGGTAACGGTTCAACGTTCACGGTTCAGCGGTTCAGCGGTTAAAAGCTGTCAACCCTGAACACTGAACACTGAACACTTTTTTGGTTCCGGCTTGTCCGGGTTAGGGGGGGAGGTTTTAACCTCCCTTCATCGCTGGGCGACTGAAGTCGCCCCTACCCCAAGGAATGGTTCAAGGTTATGGTTGTAGGGGCAGACCTGCGTGTCTGCCTCGACCTGGGCGAACACATGGGCGAACACATAGGTTCGCCCCTACAGCTTTTCTTCCTGCGCCTTTGCGCCTTTGCGTGAGACATTTTTTCATTCGATGTTGGACGTTCGATGTTCATTCTTTCCGGTAAGCCTTCCACCTAAACAACCTGAGTAATTAGTGCTATAATAATTCAAGA
>JAUWQS010000202.1 GCA_030610915.1 Pseudomonadota bacterium
CGGTATTCCGATCCTTTTTAATAGTCCTTTTTCTGCTGGTCTTCCATCAGCTCTGTTACGCGGAGAGCGGCCCCGACATTCCAGAACCCCTTGAACCCTGGGTTGACTGGGTTTTATACGACCAGGAAGAGCAAATAAAATGCACTCCTTACTATAACAATCCCAACAAATTTCAGTGTCATTGGCCAACAGAACTCGTATTGGATTTAAACGATCATGGCGGTCGATTCAGTCAATCCTGGCATATCCTGCATGAAAGCTGGGTTACTCTGCCAGGCAACAACAATCAATGGCCCCAGGATGTCAAGGTTAATGGGAAACCTGCCGTTATTGTCCAGAAACTCAACAAGCCTGTTATTTACCTGCAACCAGGCTCCCATGCTCTTACAGGCATTTTTAAGTGGTCGAAACTGCCTGAATTTATACAAGTTTCTCCTCAGTCTGCGATTGTCTCACTGACTGTCAGCAACAGGAAAATTGAATTCTCCAATATCGGTGCATCCGAAAAGTTGTGGCTGAAAACAGAACAAAGAGAAGAAAAAATAGAGAACCGTTTAAAAATAGAAAGCTTTAGGCTTATTGAAGACAGGATCCCTGCCCGGGTAGAAATCCATGTCACTCTTGATGTCGCAGGTTCCGCCCGTGAAGTCACTCTTGGGCCACTATATTCTCCTGATAAACTCATCCCGATAAGCCTGCAAAGCGCGCTTCCCGTGAAACTCGAGCAAGATGCGAAAATTCGGGTGCAGGTACGCCCCGGCCGATACCGGTTTACACTCACTCTGAGGCACATCGACCCGTTAGAGACTCTCGCTTTTGAACATCCTGGTGATGGTTTCTGGCCGGACCAGGAAATCTGGTCGTTTTCTGCTCATTCCAACTTAAGAATGGTTGAAATTGAAGGTGTCCAGTCCATTGACCCCTCGCAAACGTCTATGCTGCAAACATGGCGAAAGTATCCTGCCTATCGACTGCTTCCCGGAGAAACCATGCGCTTTAAAGAAATCAAGCGTGGGGATCCACATCCGGCGCCTGACCAACTCACGCTGAATCGAAGCTTATGGTTACGCTTTGATGGGAGTGGTTATACTGTCCAAGACAATATTAAAGGCAAAAAAAATACCAACTGGCGGCTGGAAATGAGCCCCGAAATTACGCTTGGCAGAATTGCCGTGGACGGGAGAGAACAATTCATAACGCAACGTAAGGGAACAGAAAAATCGGGAATAGAACTCAGAGAAGGTGTTTTAAATCTCACAGCCGATAGCAGCTACCAGGGAAATATTTCCACATTGCCTGCAACCGGTTGGGATCATAATTTTCAACAGGTTTTGGGGAAACTGCATCTGCCTCCAGGCTGGAAACTGATCAACGCAGGAGGCATCGATAAAATACCACATACCTGGGTTAAACGCTGGACGCTCCTGGATTTTTTTATTGTTCTTATCTTTACTATTGCTCTGGCAAATCTGTTTTCAAAGCCTTTGGCAGTGGTTGCCTTTATAACTCTGGTACTGATCTACCAGGAACCGAATGCTCCGAAATATATCTGGATGGCTTTGTTGATAGGTTTTGCCTTGCTTAAACACCTGCCTGAAGCCCGCTTTAAAAAGGCTGTCAAAATCTATCAGTTAGTGGCATTCCTCTGCCTGATACTTATCGTTATCCCCTATTCAATCCAGGCTCTCAGGGTCGGAATTTACCCGCAACTGGCAAAACCCTGGGTGTCCATGACCGATCATTCTCGGTATCCACAAACGGTTTCAGAATCAGCACAAAGGAAAACCGACAAAGAGGTCCGTGTGGACCGGAAGGCGGCGAGAAAAGCAGCAGGCGTTTTTAAGGATAGGGCAAGAGACGCACAAGCCCCGATGGAAAGTTACAGATCTTCATATTATCAGAGCCAGGTTATGCAGTACGACCCAAAGGCTCTTAACCAGACAGGACCCGGAATACCCAGATGGCAACCCTTCGAAACCATACATTTCAGCTGGTCAGGACCGGTGACCCGCGATCAAACAATTTCTTTTATGTTGATCGGCCCAAAGACCAATCTCGTTCTCTCTTTTGTTCGGGTATTCTTGATTATCCTTCTTGCGCTTGGAATGTTTAAAACAGGCTATAGACGAGGCAAAGGATTTCATTTTCCAGACTTGAAATCATATTTTATGGGTATCTTCCTCCTTCTTGCCCTCTTTAGTCCCGGTATCGTCCACGCTGGAGATATTCCTTCACAGGAAATGCTCAATGAGCTGCAAAAAAGGCTTCTTGAAAAGAATGAATGCTTTCCGGCATGCGCGGATATACCGGATCTTAATATAACGATCTCTCCGGAAAAACTTTCTATCGTTGCCGACATCGATACGCAAATTGATACTGCGGTTCCCCTGCCCGGCCATGTTCAACACTGGCTGCCCCAACGGGTTATGGTGGACGATAACCCTGCACAGGGGCTCTTTCGGTCAAATGAATGTTTGTGGGTCATGGTGCCGGCAGGCAGGCACACCCTGAAACTCGACGGTTTAATTCGAAAGCAGAACACTTTGCAACTGCCATTTCCTTTAAAACCCCATCATGCGAAAATAACCGCAAGTGGCTGGTCTGTAGATGGTGTTCACCCTGATGGTTCTTTTGATTCCCAATTACAATTCAAAAGAATTATTGAGCAACCGGACAAAAAGACAGAGATTCTTGAAACCGGTGTCCTCCCTTCATTTGCCCTGATAGAGCGAAATATACTATTAGGCCTCGTCTGGAAAGTTGAGACTTCGGTTAAGCGAATAAGTCCGAAGGGGTCAGCGATAGTTATGGATATTCCCCTCCTTCCTGGAGAGTCGGTCACCTCGGAAGGAATTCGGGTCAAAGACGGTATTGCCCAAATTAACTTAAGGTCCGACCAATCTCACATGCGGTGGGAATCTTTTTTAGAGCCTTCTGACTCAATATTATTGAGCCATTCAAAAACCAGTGAATGGACTGAAATATGGAGAGTCGATATCAGCCCAATATATCATTTGGAAACAGATGGCATTCCCGTAATCCTTCATAAAACCGGCAACAGATGGTACCCGACCTGGCACCCCTGGCCGGGTGAAAAGGTTACCCTTCACATTACCCGTCCTGCCGGAGTTGGGGGCCAAACGATGACTATTGAGAAAAGTCATCTTGAATTACGACCCGGTCGGCGGACAACCCATTCTAAACTGTCACTTACAATAAAAAGCAGTCGGGGCGGGCAGCACACGATTTCACTGCCTCCGGATGTAGAACTTCAAGAAGTAAAAATTGGTGGGAAAATCCAGCCGATTCGTCAGGAGGGAAGAAAGGTGCCTCTGCCTGTCATCCCGGGCCGGCAGGAGATCGAGCTTCAATGGAGTGACCTTAGTGGAATCACCCCATTATTCAAAACGTCAGAAATCGATCTCGGAACCCAAAGTGTAAATGCAAGTACTGATCTCTTTTTGCCGCATAGTCGCTGGCCGTTATTTGTTGGCGGTGAACAACTTGTAGGACCGGCTGTTCTTTTCTGGTCGGTTCTCTTAGTCATTGTCCTTATAGCATTTGGCCTTTCTAAAACAGGTCTGACACCTCTTAAATTTTATCACTGGATCTTACTGGGGATAGGGATGTCCATGAGCAACCTTGGGGCCTGCCTTCTCGTAGTCGGATGGCTGATTACTCTTGATTTGCGAGAAAAGGCCAAGGATCTTGATAAGAGACAATTTAATGCGGTACAGCTCATTATAGGGTTTTTAACCGTTTTGGCTATGGGTTCTCTAATATATGCAATTTCACACGGGTTGCTTGGCCACCCTGACATGAACATCGTCGGAAACGGTTCAAACGGTTCTCTTTTAAGATGGTATCAGGACATGAGTGACAATACCCTCCCTCGGGCATGGGTGTTTTCGGTCCCAATGTTTGCGTACCGAGCCGCAATGCTCATTTGGGCGCTATGGATATCATTCACCCTTGTTGGTATTCTTAAATGGGGCTGGAAACGCTTTACTGAACCAACTATTTGGAACAGCACACCTGCAAAGCCTAAAAAATGAGGAAGAGGGGGTCGGTCGTTGACTATTGACTATCCATTCCAAGATTTAATGGGAGAAATTGGTTATCAAATTCTTATCATTGAATTTATGGGAATTTGGCATATTTATGGTAGGATCCGCTGTGAGAATATTAAACCCTATAATACTCCCCAAAAACTGGACAGTTGTTTAAGGTGTAAAATGAGCATATCCTGATCAACGAAAAGGAGGCTCATTGATGGGTAAAATTAGAAAAAATTACAGTGCATCATTCAAAGCGAAAGTAGCTCTTGAATCAATCAAAAAGGAAAAA
>JAUWQS010000282.1 GCA_030610915.1 Pseudomonadota bacterium
AAATCCCGTTTGCGGGATCGTCCGCCGCATAGTCTTGAACATGTACCCGATGAAAATAGACTCAAAATCCATACAGGTTTTCCTCAGCTTCTCTTCCCGCTGCTCCCTGTCGATATGAGTCGGACTCTTCTCAACAATCGATGACCTGTTTAATGATATCCCTTCCATCATATCCCCCTATATCAGGTTGATTAGGCTGAAGGCTGAAGGAATATTAATCATAACTACCTTTTACCTTCAGCCTTCAGCCTAAACAACCTTTCTTACAGTATCTTCAAATCCGCCTGAAGCGCCCCTGCGGCCTTTATGGTTTGCAAAATAGTAATAAGATCTCTTGGTGTAACACCTATCGCATTGAGCGCGCTTACAACTTCCTGAATGGTAACCCCCTTGGGTACCAACATCAGTTGTGTCTTTTCCTCCGCAGCGCCTACCTCTGTTTGCGTCGTCACAACAGTCTGTCCACCGGGGGCAATCACAGCGCCTTTACCCGCCCTGACCGGGGCGCCGCCGGTGGGAGCCGGCGCGAAGGGAAGCGGTTGAGACACCTCTTTCTCTTCCCTTATTGTGATGCTGAGATTCCCATGAGCCACGGCAATGGTGGATATTCTCACATTTTCCCCTATGACAACCGTGCCGGTCTTCTCATTCATGACAACAACCGCAGGAGAATCAACTGTAATATTCAGATTTTCAACAGCCGCCACAAGCCCTGTGATACTCCCGCTAAAAGAGTCTTTAATATTTAAAATGACCGTCGCCGAATCAACAAGTTCGGCATCGACATCCGGTATGTTGTTATTTATAACTGTCGCCAATCTCGCCGAGGTTGTAAAATCCGGTCTGTAAAGATTTATGGAAAGTTTCCTGTTATTTTCAAAATCATACCTCAACTCTCTTTCAACGAAGGCGCCGTTTGCAATCCGCCCGACGGTCGTATGATTTTTTGAAACCATCCCGCCGGCCCCGCCGGCAGAAAAACCTCCAATGGATATCGGCCCCTGTGCAACCGCATAGACCCCGCCGTCCGCCCCTCGAAGCGGCGTCATGAGAAGAGTCCCTCCCTGAAGGCTATCCGCATCGCCAACGGAAGAAACGACAACATCTATCCTTGCGCCTATCTTGGCAAAGGGAGGAAGATCAGCGGTAACCATGACCGCTGCTACATTATCAGAATCGACGTCCTCCCGTGTTTTTCCTTTCATCGCTAAACCCTGCCTGCTCAACATATTGGCCAGGGTCTCCCTTGTAAACCCGTTGTCAACGTCGTCGCCCGTTCCGGCAAGGCCTACAACCAGACCATAACCTGTCAACTGGTTGTCCCTGACGCCTCCGATACCGGCAACATCCTTGACGCGAGCAGCATGCGCATGAGATACAACAAACAACCCAACTATTAAAGAAATGGCAATATATTTGAAGATCTTTCCTGCTTTCATGAAACTATCCTCTCAGGTTTCAGGTTTCGAGTTTCAGGTTTCGAGTTAAAACCCGAAACCATAGACTCGAAACCCGAAACTTTCAGAACGGCCAGACCCAGTCCACGATACGCGTCATCCAACCGGGCCTCATCTTATCGTTAATCACGCCTTTCCCCGTATAAGCAATCCTTGCATCGGCTATGTACTGAGACGATATCACATTGTCCGAGGCAATATCTTCAGGCCTGATAATACCGGAGATAATAATATATTGATCCTCGGCATTTACCGTTAATTGCCGCCTTCCCTCTATGGCAAGATTTCCGTTGTTCAGAACCTCGACAACCTTTGCCGTTATTCTTGCCTTCAATTTGCCGTCACGGCTCGTTTTACCCTTGCCGCTAAGGCTGTTTTTAGATGACCCCCCGATCGAAATAGAAGGCACAAGCCCTCCGGTGTATATGTCTCCGTCTGTAAGATCCCTGTTGCGCCGGGCGATGTATTTATCCGCCCCTAAGAATGCCGATACTCCCGCAAGAGTATTCGTATCTCTACTGGTGCTTGTATCAGCGGTATTGCCGCCTGACGAAGACTCATCGACGACTATTGTAACAATATCGTTCACATACCTCGCCTTATTGTCGGCAAAGAGCGGGTTGCTCGCATTTTCACCAGGCCAGATAGAGCCCGCAGGCGGGGAAGGTGTCTTTGATTCTCCCGGCGCCGGGATTAATTCATCCTTCTTTACCGTATTAAGATTTGAAGAGCATCCGGCAAAAACAAAGAGAAGTAATCCCATCAACAAGACTGCAAACTGAAAATTTCTTTGTCTCATACTAAAACTCGACTCTCACGAGA
This sequence comes from Pseudomonadota bacterium, assembly GCA_030610915.1. The sequence goes on from JAUWQS010000282.1 coordinate 2,280, forward strand.
GAATCGCCTACCACCCTGGCATAAATTGTTCTTTTAGACGATATGTTTTTGACCTTTACCATGTCCCCAAGCATCCCATTCTCCTGTGCAAGGCCGATAGTCGTGATCTTCAATAAATCATTCTCAAGAACGATTCTTACCAGCTTTCTCCTCTTTACCATCGGTAAGCTTCTCACCATATTCCTGGTTATTTCTGTATTCGGTTTGATGTTAGTGCGCAGTTCTTTTCCCACAACATCATCTAAACTTGAAATGATATTCGACGGCACACGGTCAAACCACTGCTTGGCCCGTCTTACATCATCACTGCCAATCCTGGTATTTCGCGGCAGAGACTTTGCGCTGACCACAATATCCATCGATACTTCCAACCTTATCCTGACTGTCTTCTCCTCTAAAAATACACCATTATCAAAAAAACGCACCTTGAAAAACGAATCGCCTATAAAATCCTCATCCCTTTTCTTCTCGATCCGATAAGTAATTTTCTTCCCTGAAAGGCGTAAACCGGTCACGGGAACAGGAAATTCCACTCTCACGGCATCCTTTGGCCAGGGCATGTTTCTTTCGATATAACTCTTGACAATCGCCCTTATCCTATCTCCTTTTATTATCTTTGTGGGAGCGGCGTACAGGGGACTACAAAAAATGGACAAAGAAACAATACATGCAAGCACAAACAAGACTCTGAATCTTTTCATCCACATAATCTTACCTTTCCTCAAATTATTCTAACATCGAATTGAAAAACAAACACCCAATACCCCTAACATTCAACAGATGTTTCTGTTTCCCCATCTTTTCTCATTCAAAATTCGATGTTGGACGTTCGATGTTCGATGTTCATTACTTATTGAGATCCTACCTCTTGAGGTTATTGACCATCAGCATCATTGCATCCGCCGTCTGGATAGCCTTGGAGTTGATCTCGTAAGCCCTCTGTCCTACGATAATCTTGACCATCTCATCTATGACATTCACATTCGACCTCTCTAAAAAATGCTGGGATATGGTGCCGATACTTAATATACCCGGCTTCCGATAATCTAGTAACCGGAAGCATCGGTTAACAGATAAAGATTTATTGCAAAGCATGTAAGTACCGCCGGATTTAGAAATTTGGCAAGTT
>JAUWQS010000256.1 GCA_030610915.1 Pseudomonadota bacterium
AGTTACAGGAGATAGGGTTCGATGGCACTTTTTTGTCGGCGACCAAAGAAGAGATAGTTGATTGTATAGAAAATGCTGTGGTTGCAAAAGCGTAGAAAGCAATTCGGTTAGAGGATAGAAAGCTGCGGTCAGGCTGGTTTACTTCTGCTTTACCGCAGCTTTTCAATGGTTAAATGTCAGGCGGCAGGTGGCTCGTAGAGCCTCAGCATCCACTCACCCTCAACAATTGTTTCCCCTCTTTGGTTGGCACAGGTAGTCTTGAGAGTAATAATTCCCTTATCCTTCTTCGCTTTTATCACCTCGGCTGTGGCAGTGATACTGTCACCAATCCTTACCGGTGCCAGAAACTTGTTGGAATCGGAGAGAAATATTACCAGTCCCGGCAGCTTTGTCATAGCGGCCGATATGAGTCCTATGGCTATAACCCCGTGGGCGATCCTGCCACCGAAAAAGGTCTTCTTTGCATACTCCTCACACATGTGGACCGGATTGAAATCCCCCGAAACACCGGCAAACATCCCGATGTCAGTTTCAGTCACCGTTTTCATATGAGAAACCTTTGTGCCAACATCAACACCAAGTTTATCTAAAATATCCATAGTCAAACCTCCTTATTTAAGTTGTAGGCTAAAAGCACCCCAAGGGCAATTCCTGCGAGGCGCCTACAGCCTGAGTAGTTACGCACGGACAAACGAGTTTGTCCATGCCACCCTCCCGCCAATTGAACTGACCTTTGTGTCTTTGTGCCTTGATGGCTACCTGAGTAGTTACTTTCTGTTTCGATTATTGACGGGGGTTCCCCCCGTTCCTTTCCTCAGCCATTATAGCGGCGCCCAGGGCATTGATGAACTGGGGCAGGGGAGGCGCCAGTAATTGAATCCCAAGTTCCTCTTCCACGCTTTTGACAAGCCCGCAATCGAGCGCTCCACCGCCACTGATAGCGCAGTCCTTTTCCAGACCAACCCTGTCGACAAGGGTAGAAATCTTGTTTGCCAGCGCTTTATGAACACCTGCCACAATATCTTCCCTGGCGGCGCCTTCAGACACCCTGGTGATGGCCTCTGATTCCCCAAAAACCGCACACCCCGTCGTGAAGACAACCGGATTTTTTGACCTGAGGGAAAGCGGCCCTATCTCCTTCAAATCTATCCGAAGGACATTGGCTATAATATCAAGAAAGCGCCCGCTGCCTGCGGCACACTTCTCACTGATCACAAAATTGATAACCTGTCCCTCCTCACCGAGGCGAATTATCTGGGTGGACATTCCCTGTACATCTATAACTGTCCTTACCGTGGGGAAAATGCTCTTTATTCCACGGGCGCAACAACGGATATCTGGCGCCTCATGATTACTGAAAGGAACGCCGGCCGCGCCACATCCCGTAGCTGTGACGCCGGCAATATCCTTCGTGGCCAGCCCCCCCTTAGCCAAAAGTTCCTCCCTTAACTTCAGCGCTGCTACCCTGTAATTAATCCCGGAAGGGAGCAGGTGGTAAACCAACAGCTTGCCATTTTTAATTATAACACCTTTGCTGGTCCCCGAACCTATGTCAATACCCATAAACCATGTCATATTCAATCTCTAACCGGAGAAAAAAGTGGCCTCCTCCAGACAACGCTCCTTTCTTTGAACAGTCTTACCTTCCGACAGAGCTTTCAGCGTTAACTCCTTGCCTAATATAGCGGCGCCGATTGCCCCTGTGAGAAGAGGCTCTTTGGGAACCAAAACATCTAATCCAAGATTTTCCTTCATGGCCATCACCATCCCAATGTTCATGGCCACACCTCCGGTAAATACGACGTCAGGTTCTATCTTCAATCTCCTTGCCATCTTGACGACCCTGCCGGCTATGGCATTATGAAGCCCCGCCACGATATCGGGCAGCGGTGTCCCCTGAGAAAGATAGGCAATTACCTCCTGCTGGGCAAAAACTGTGCAGGTACTGCTGACCCGAACCTTGTTCACAGCTTTCAGGGAAACACCTCCTAACTCCTCTATCTTGAGACCAAGGGTGTCAACAAGGACTTCGAGGTACCTCCCTGTTCCGGCCGCACAACGGTCATTCATAACAAAATCGACAAGTTTGCCATTCTTGATCTTGAGCCCCTTGGAGTCCTGCCCCCCAATATCAAAGACTGTGCTAACGGTGGGGAAAAGGCTGGTTATTCCTCTCGCATGGCATGTCAATTCCGTAATCTGGCGATCGGCGAAAGGAACATTTATCCTGCCGTAGCCGGTTGCTATCACGTATGATATTTCGTCAAAGGAGAGATTAACCTGTGCAAGCGCCTCCTCCATCACCCTGTTGGCAAGCCGGCGGTGCTCAGCGCCGGTGGGACCTATAACAGAAGAGCAAATCTCCTCACTCGCATCGATAATAACCACCTTGGTCATGGTGGAACCTAAATCAATACCTGCAAAGTAGATGTGAATAACCTCCCGTGACTACTCACGTAGTCAGGCTGAAGCTGTTTAGGTTGAAGGCTGAAGGTACCCGAAAAACACAATTGCCGCACTTTGACGGAGAAACGGTTCAACTGAGCTCGCCGAAGACAGCAGATTTTTGCATCAAACATGGCTTCAAAGTGTGCAGTATTCCCACTTTTCCTAACAGCCTTCAGCCTATCTGCATGACTTCTAACCAATTATCTCAAGGAAACCCTGAACCCTTGTCCTTAGCGGAGCCAGGGCCGCCTCGCTGTAATCATGCTCAAGGTATATACTTGGGATGCCGATATGATCAAGATAATCTCCAATCCCTGGAACTTCGTAACCGTGAATATCGCAATACCGCACGGATTGAAGGATTACACCTTTGACATTCCATTCCCTGATATAATCCCTTACATAACCGAATCTGCTTTCCAGGTCTTTGATATGATCCTTCTTGAGCTCGCCATAAACAGCCTGTCTGAAGGTGCGGGGGCATTGCAGCTCCACGAGATAACGATAGGACAACCCGTCCAGGGGATCTTCAGTAATCTCCACATCCGGGAAATAGGCGCGGCTTCCCACACAGGTATCATCCATTACTACGTTAGCCCCAGAGCTTTCGATCATCTCTATAAGGGCGGTATTATCGACAATGCTGCCCCAGACAAGCAACCGGGGCTGCTTCTTCTGAGGTCCGTCACCCCGTTCTTTAACTTCACTTATAACCTGATTCAGCAAATCAATCCCCTCTTCCACAGGTATGCTCATCATGGCCACCATTACCTGCAGGGTCTCCGTCCCCGAAATGAGAGGCGGATCAGATTTTCTCAAGTCATATAATTCCCGCACCAGCGCCCGTTGCTTATTATAAGTCTCAACAGCATCCTTTAGTTTATCTCTGGAAAGTTCCTTTCCCGTGAACGACTCCAGTGTCTTTCTAATGTCTTTTAACTGAGCCTTAAATTGTTCCTGGGCCGCCTCGTGAACAGTGTGGGGGGTATCTATAAAGTGGAAATAATCAGGGGTGAGATATGTCCGCCAGATATGAGCCGCCTTCTCACCAACCTCACAGCTGTGACACATAACCACACCATCTAAGAAATCATACTTGCCTTTTAACCCCAGGTCCAAAGCACTGCGCACAAAAGGACAAACCACAGTAGGCAAACAGGCATCCGCTTTGGTTATCGGCTCATTCATGTCTCCCAATATCCTGTACGGGACTATGTCAAGAGCCGTCAACAT
>JAUWQS010000093.1 GCA_030610915.1 Pseudomonadota bacterium
GATGAAACGGGGTTACAAGTTGGCAGTGCAAAAGCATGAAGGCCAAATTTCCAATTTCTAATTTTGGAGCAAGGCAACCGTGTTGCCGTAGATTGAGACCAACATTTCAAAAGTGTAATCCCCTATTTATTGAACTGATACCTCTAAACCCTGAACCCATATTTGAGATTTGGTAGTTTATTTTCAGGGAAGTTCCTTCCTCCGGTTCTTGTGATACGCCAGAAAAGTTTTGCACGGAAGGTCTAAGCGCTATGTAACCCTGGATGCGACCAACCGTGAACCTTTGAACCGTGAACCTCTGAACCATGAAACGGCTACAATACTAAGAAACTGCATGTTAAAAAGCAAGCTCAATTTAGAATGTGAAACACACGGAAGGATGGTCTGAAAATGTCAGACAGGAAGGACACTAAAAGTGGGGATATTGATTATATCATCTGTCTTTTTCTCATCATCAAAACGACTTACTATCGTCCAACTTTCATCGCTGGCTAAAAGCTTCTCAATAAGTAAATTGTTCAATTTATGTCCCGATTTATAAGCTATAAAATGACCAATAATCGGCATACCCAGTAAAGACAAATCTCCAATAGCATCAAGGATCTTATGTTTTACAAACTCATCAGAAAACCTCAATTTTTCCTTGTTGATAATCCTCTCATCGTCCAGGACAATCGCATTATCCAAAGAACCTCCGAGCGCTAACCCCTTTGCCTGAAGATATTCAACGTCTTTTATAAATCCGAATGTCCGCGCCGGGCAAATATCCTTCTCATAGACAGCATCAGAAAAATCCATCTGGTAGGACTGCTCACCAATTGCCGGATGCTCAAAATCAATTTTATAAGTAATCTTAAATCCTGAAGATGGCATAAACATTGCCCAACCATCTCCGTCAGTTACAGAAATTGCTTTCTTTATCACCAAAAATCTTTCGCATTCGCCCTGAACCACCGTCCCAATACGCTTCAACATGTTGACAAAAGGCAGGGCACTCCCATCCATAATCGGAATTTCAGGCGAATCTATCTCCACAACAGCATTGGTCACACCCATACCGCTAAAAGCGGAAAGCAGATGTTCAACCGTTGAAACCCTTGTCCCATTTGTTCCAAGATTAGTAGCCAGCGTTGTATCACGCACATTCTTCAATTCAGCCTTTATCACATTATCTTTCGATAAATCATTACGAACAAAAATTATCCCATCATCAATCTCGGCCGGCTTTATGATCATATTGACCTTTCTGCCAGAGTGCAACCCCACACTTTTACACCATATCTCGCTTTTTACTGTCCTCTGTAAATTCATAAAAACTCCTGCATATCCGGTGAGAGCAATGAAAGTCTCGCTCTGTATATTGAGTTAAACGGCTTTGCAATAATTACACCAGGCATAGGCATCATTACAGTCACAGCACATTTTAGGTATAATCTATTGTAAATACAAGACATTTAGTTAAAGATCATCAATCCGCCAAAAAGCTGGGGTGCGATTCTTTTTCTTCTTACATGTGTTGTAAAAGACACATTACTGCTCGGGTTGTAAGGTTCAAAGGTTCACGGTTGATCGTTTTCTAACAACTGAACCGTGAACCTGAGTAGTTACGCACGGACAAACGAGTTTGTCCATGCCACTCGCCCACCTTTTAGCTTTTTCTGCTTGTCCGGGTTGGGGGACAGATTTTAAATCTGTCCCTTACCTTACAGACCCCTTAGAATAAAATCGTTCCTTTTCACTATAAATACAGCCACAATACTGTTGCCGATACATGCCCAGATCGTTAGATATCTTTATCCCTTCTTTCCAGCCTTCACGAAAATCATGATAGAAAAACTTGACTCGATATTTCTTTGCCAGACTTTCCCCAATACTTCTGATCATTTCGTGATCTTGAAACTTGCTGTAAAGCAGAGTAGTCGTAAATCCATCAAATTGTCCTCTCCTGGCAATATGAGCCGAATATCTTAATCGAGAGTAATAGCAATACCTGCATCTGTCCTCTTCCCTGAATACCACACTTCTTAAAAAATCCTCCATGGGATACTCATCATGAGAGATAACCTCTAACCCCACATCCTCTGCGTATTCATTAACTGTATCAAGTCGCTTTTTATATTCAAGATAGGGTTGAATATTAGGATTATAAAAAAGCCCCATAACGTTATGACCATTTTCCCTCAACATCATAAGGGGGTATATTGCGCAGGGAGCACAGCAAATATGAAGTAAAATTTTCACTCCACCCACCTTCTTCCAAAGTGTTCATAGGCAATCCTGGTGGCCACCCTCCCCCTCATAGTCCTCTGGAGATACCCTTCCTGGATGAGATACGGTTCATAGATATCCTCAATGGTATCTCTCTCCTCACCTATTGCAGACGCGAGGTTATCAATTCCCACCGGTCCACCGCTAAACTTATCGATCAAAGTCAACAACATTTTCCGATCCATTTGATCAAATCCCCTGTGGTCAACTGCAAGCATTTCCAGAGCATCAATGGCCACTTTTCCGCTGATTAAGCCATCCGCCTTGACCTCGGCAAAATCCCGCACTCTTTTGAGGAGGCGGTTGGCTATACGCGGAGTACCACGAGACCGGACGGCTATCTCATAGGCCCCTTCGTTTTCAAGTCTTACCGATAATATCTCTGCCGACCTTTTAATAATAATTGAAAGTTCTGCCGGGGAATAAAACTCCAGCCTGAAACTTATACCAAAACGATCACGCAACGGCGATGTGAGCAGCCCAGCCCTGGTAGTTGCGCCCATCAACGTAAATTCAGGAATCTCCAATCTCATTGAACGCGCCGATGGTCCCTGGCCGATGAGGATATCAATATGATAATCCTCCATTGCAGGATATAAAATCTCCTCCACAACATGAGAAAGCCTGTGAATCTCATCTATGAATAAGATATCATGCTCGTGAAGATTGGTTAAAATTGCAGCCAGGTCTCCAGGACGTTCTATAACGGGGCCTGATGTAATCTTGATATTGACCTCCATCTCTCTGGCCATAATGTAAGCCAGTGTAGTTTTCCCCAGGCCGGGAGGCCCATAAAGCAACACATGATCAAGGGCATCACCTCTTCTTTTCGCAGCCTCGATAAAAATGGAAAGGTTTTCTCTTATCTTTTCCTGCCCCACATAATCGGCAAGGGTCTTAGGGCGTAGTGATCGCTCATAACCACCTTCACCTTCAAGTCTTGCCGGCGTTACCACAGAGTTTTCCATAACCATACTATTTCCCGAAAAATGACGTAACTACTCAGGTTCACGGTTCCACGGTTCCATGGTTCAAGTAATCGATTAGTCAAAAGGTAACTTCTCAATAAATTCGGGTAAAACCAGAAACTGTAAAGGTTCGATTTACCTGCCTGCCGCGACGCTTGCGGCGCAGGCAGGTCAAACCAGAAAGCCGGACGGAGCGGATAAATCCGCCCCCTACAACCGCAAGCATGAGACCAATCTTCAGCCTAAACAAATTGAGTAATGGTCTGTCAATGAGATAAAGTCTTTAAAACCTTTTTCAAGACAACTTCCAGAGCCAATTCTTCCGGGGACTCGTCCATCACCCTATCCAGTGTGTTGCTGACAACATTTCTTTTGTAACCAAGATTAATCAAAGCTGACAGGGCATCCTCTCTCATCAGTTCTTCCGGTGTTTTCCCGTCACTAACATCAGATATTACTTCTTCCAATTTAAGTTTTACAATTTTATCCTTAAGCTCAAGTATCATTCTTTCAGCCATCTTCTTCCCAACACCAGGTACACTTACAATCCTGTTTAAGTTTCCGGTGAAAACAGCCTCAACCAACTCTTTTGCGGAAATACCTGAAAGAATGTTCATCGCAAGCTTTGGTCCTATGCCTGATACGAAAAGCATCAATTGGAAAACCTCCTTTTCCTCAGCAGTATAAAAACCAAAAAGGCTGATTGAATCATTTCTCAAATATGTATAGGTATTTAAGATAACCGGTTGGCCGGTATCGGGAAGGACGTAAAAGGTAGATAAAGGAACAAATACACGGTATCCTATCCCATTAACATCAATTATTACGCAGTCAATGGATTTGTATATTAATATTCCGTTTATTCTAACGATCATTCAGATGGATACAATCTTTAAAAAATTTGAATGGCAAATAGCAACGGCCAAAGCATCTGAAGCATCCACCGGCGGTAACTCCGACAGGTTTAATATAGTTTTGACCATCTGCTGAACCTGACTCTTTTCTGCCCTGCCGTAACCAACAACTGCTTTTTTTACCTCAAGAGGGGTGTACTCGTAAATCGGGATATTGCTATGACAACTTGCCAGAATTACCACTCCTTTTACCTGCGCCTGCTTTATAAGACTATTAACATTTTTACCATAGAAAATATCTTCCAATGCCATAGCATCAGGCGCAAAGTCTTCAGCAATCTCTATTAAATCATCATATATTTTTGCCAAACATTTAGATAATGGTTCACTTTTTATCCGTCTTATCTCACCATGCACAACATCTATAGTTCTGTCACAATCTTTTTCAATTACCCCATACCCAGTAATATTAATACCCGGATCTACTCCCAAAATTCTCATTTTCCTGAGAATCCTCTCTTAGTGCAGACATTGTTAAATAGTCGAGTAGCCGAGTGGTCGAGTGGTCGAGTGGTCAAGTTGGAAAAAATTACAAACAATTTCATTAGGTTGTTTAGGCTGAAGGTTATTAGGTTGTTTTCCTTCAGCCTTCGTAATCGACTGGCCGATTTTCGGGTTTAGGGGTTATGATATATGATCCCCTAAAATCTGCTTGCTTAAATAATAACAACCACTTAACCACTCGACTATTTAACCACTTGACGATATCTCTTACTGACTCATCTTTTCCATTATTTCATTCGGGATGTCAAAATTAGCATAAACGTTCTGAACATCATCACAATCTTCCATTTTGTCCAAAAGTTTAATCATCTGCTCCGCTTTTTTTTCGTCACTCAATTTCACGGTGCTCTGAGGAAACATACTTATCTGTGCAAGAGCATACTTGAGTTTTGCATCATCAATAGCCTTCTTCATGCTCTCAAAAGAAGCTGGATCGGTAATGACCTCGTACTCTTTTTCTTCTTCTACTATGTCTTCACCACCTGCTTCGAGTACCAGTTCCATCAGGGAATCCTCATCCACTTCATCCTTTTCAAATACGAAGCTGCCCTTCTTTTCAAACATCCAGGAAACACATCCGTTTTCCGCAAGATTCCCACCATATTTCGAAAATATATGCCTTATTTCTGCCACGGTTCTCTTCTTGTTATCGGTCATCACCTCCACCAACACCGCAACTCCACCAGGACCATACCCCTCATACGTTATTTCTTCCAAATACGAACCATCTTCCAGACCGCCTGTCCCCTTGCTTATGGCCCTTTCCAGATTGTCTTTCGGCATATTTTCAGTCTTTGCGGTCGCTATCGCCTGCCTTAGTCTCGAATTAGCATTGGGATCGCCCCCACCAAGCCTTGCTGCAAGGGTTATTTCTTTTATCAGTTTCGAAAATACCTTTCCACGCTTCGCATCAGTAGCGCCTTTTTTTCTCTTTATTGTACTCCATTTCGAATGACCGGACATGGTGATCTGACTCCCCATTACTCAAGTTCAAGGTTCAGGAATTCACTGTTCAGGGGTTAAAAAAATAATCAACCGTGAACCTTAAACCGTGAGCCGAATATACCATAGTTAATCCCTTCTTGCAAAAAAAAAACCCTTCCTGATGGAAGGGATTTTTTAATTTCGGCAACGTCCTACTCTCCCACACAGTCACCCATGCAGTACCATCAGCGCTGAAGAGCTTAACTTCCGTGTTCGGGATGGGAACGGGTGTACCCTCTTCGCTATAGCCACCGAAAAATATAAAAGCTGGTTCTATTTGTTTAACTGGCTAAGCCGGTTTTATCGGCTAATAAAACACAAAAAACAGTCAACCGATTTTTACTCTCTAACAACTGCATACGCGAATGCGACACAAGCTAAGTATTATACTAAACATCTAAAGTAACTACTCACATTATCAGGTTCAAAGTTCACGGTTAAAAGAATCCCAATCAAATCGATTGTCTTCCTTCAACCGTTGAACCGTGAACCTAAGTAGTTACCATCTAAAAAGATATAATTATGGTCAAGCCTCACGACCGATTAGTATCAGTAAGCTCAACACATTACTGTGCTTACACACCTGACCTATCAACCTCATAGTCTCTGAGGGGTCTTCAGTTTCGATGTCTCCATCGAAAGGGATATCTTATCTTGAGGTGGGCTTCCCACTTAGATGCTTTCAGCGGTTATCCCTTCCGAACGTGGCTACCCAGCGATGCCACTGGCGTGACAACTGGTACACTATAGGTTCGTCCATCCCGGTCCTCTCGTACTAAGGACAGCTCCTCTCAAATATCCTCCGCCCACAACAGATAGGGACCGAACTGTCTCACGACGTTCTGAACCCAGCTCACGTACCGCTTTAATTGGCGAACAGCCAAACCCTTGGGACCTTATCCAGCCCCAGGATGCGATGA
>JAUWQS010000005.1 GCA_030610915.1 Pseudomonadota bacterium
GCTATCCTTGCTGCGACTTTTAGGAGCGCCTTGATGTCGATCATCAACAACTGCGAATGTCCTATGTCAAGGGCTGCCCCTATCTCTCCTCTAAGACTACATTCAGTGTTGAGCCAGTGTAATTCCGCCCATCAATTCATACAAGACGGCTTCTCACGCATATCCCAAATCAAACCTTCCCAACCGGTAATGACGCCTTCATCAAGACAGACCGGGCACTCCCAGTGGATTTGATTTGTTGCGGGGTCAAAGTCAATTTCCAAAATCCCCTTGCACTGCTTTCTCTTGGGCCTTCGCCAGCATCTGGGTGGAGGGTCAACCGGAATGCCGATTGCTGCCGAAGTTGCGTATATAATAATTTCTCCCAACTTCTTGACCTTTAGCCTGAGCTGGGGAACTGCCGGGCCGCTTTGCGTTTCGTCCAGCCAATGCCGAATATCAATCATCCACATAACAATTATTCAACCTCCAAAGAATTTATTAATATAGGCCAAAAATCCACATATTGTGAGGTATTACTCAAGGACAATTCCATATCTAAAGCCCGTTTGCCCACTGGATAAGTGCCTACTTTGCAAACTTCGGATCGCTTAATTCCCGGCATCGAAAACACCTCTAACCTTCCGTCGAGTAGTGCGCACGTAATCCAGGTGTTTCCGGGGTCGGTGTTTCCCGGGTCAGCCCTTGACATGGGACATTTAATTCCCCGTTACTTCATTCAAATCGCTATCCTTGCTGTGTCGAAAGGGATCAAGTCGCCGTTTGACTTATGGCGATCTATCTGGCTTGCATGCTTAGAAAGGGCGTTTTACTGGCAATCAGGGAAAGCTTGACCCCAAATTCCCCCATTAAACCTTGGAATGGATAGTCAACGACTGTCCCCCTCTTTCTCTTTTTTCTTGCAGCTCTTTTACTCGCGGTGCTGGGATATGTGAAGCTGCTGGAACTATCAAGGATAAAGATTTGATCCCAAGCCCCCCCAAGTTCCCGCTTCTTGCCGGTTTTAATCGGCGCTCTCAAGAGCTGACTTGACCCCGACTCCGCCCCCCCGAACTACAAATGCTCTTTTATTTTTTCGATCATTTTTTCCACAGGCCTCCTGATTTCGTCGGTGATACTGTCGATAATCCGCTGAGCCTTATTGGTTTTCGCCTTTTTGTCTTTTTCTGCCGAAAAGATAACTTCAAAATAGTTCAGCACATGATCCATGTGTCTGAATACGCCGGACAGTTCCGTGGAGATGTTTCTGAGTTCGGCGACATAGGCTCTGTGGATGCGGATGTTTTTTTTCTGAAGCGTGTCTGTAAGAAGCCCCGTCACCATTCCCAATACTTCGTGTTTCTTTTCTTCTACAAGCTTTTCCAAATACCCTGTTGCATCGTTTAAATCTTTTATAAAAGGTGTTCTGTCCTGTTGATAAAGAAATGCAAATGCCCGGATAAAATGGATGACGGCCTTAAAATCAATTTTCGCGTTTTTTGAAGATAAGGCATTATCAAGTATCGGCAGTATGTCCGGGACGCGGTCATCGTTTATTAGAACTTCAAGGAGATCTCCATAAACCTTTTTTTTGTTTGGATTGAGCATGATGTTTTTGCGAAAAGCGGTTTCCGCACCTGGATAGTTTTTCAGCATGAAACGAGCATAGCCTAAGAATGTCCATGCCCCGGCATCTTTTGGGTCAAGCTCGACAGACTTTTCCAATGCCGCTTCCGCGCCTGAATAGTTTTCCTGTTTAAAACGCAGGCGCGCCAAATCAACCCATGCATCCTTATCTTTTTTATTGTTTTCAAGACGCTTTTTGGCAATTTTCAAAGCATTATCAATATCTCCCTTGTCTTCCAGCTCCCCGGCAATTTTACCCAGTAACTTCCCCGGTTCAATTCCAGTCTCCTGCAGTATTTCCAGCCTTTTATCAAGACCCTGGAGGTCTCCTTTTTCCAGGCATCTGCTGATCATGGTCTCGTTCTCTTTATAAAGCGGTTCCCAGAAGCTTTTGAAATGTTCGGTTTTCCGGTATTGAAGCGCTTTCTTAGAGTACATACCGATTATGCCATCGCGTATCGACCACTGTTCAAGCTCTTCTTTTTTGTACCATACGGCCACGCACATAACCACGGCCTTGATGATTTCTTTATTATAGGCGCTTATCCGCCACTGGTACCAAAGGCGGAAAAGATGGTCGGTCAGCGTATATAATGTGTTTTTCCCTTTCTTTTCCGTAACCGGTCTAACCAGACTCTCTTTTTCAAGACGAAGCATGGCAGTTCCTATGCTTTTCATAGGCAGAAATGTTTTTTGCGAGATCTCTGTTTGTGTCAGGTTTTTGTCGCTTTCCGCCAAAGCCAGAATAATGGGCTGGACCTGGTTCGACAGGTCGCGAAGCCGGCTCAGGTAGTAGGTGCTCAGGTCTTCTTCAAGAAGTTTTGAAAATGTCTCCACCGCGCTTTGTATGCCGGCCTGCCCTTTGATGGTCATGTAAAGAAATAAAAGCACGCGCGGGTTGCCGCCTGTGAGGTGGTAAAGCGCCCGCAGCTTATATTCATCTTTTTTGTCAATTTTAAAGGAGGGGCTGTTTTTTTCAGACGGCTGATTGTCGGACTTTCTCCACCGGTTCATGAGATCCACGGATTGTTCATACGTGAGCAGTTCCAGGCTTCGTATCCTGAAAAACTGGTAAAGGGGTGCGCTGGGTTTGCTGATTTTATCAAAAAATGTGGGAGAGGTTGCGATTAACAGCATGAAATTGTCGTGCTGAAGCATATTCCTAAATTTTTTGATATCGTTTTTTTTCGAGATAGAGCGGCCGAGAATATCATCGCTGTTTTCCATGAAGACCAGGAGCCTTTTATTGGTTTCCCTTACAAAATCCTTGAGAAATGCGACAACGGACTCCAGTATCTCCTCCTGTGTTTTATTTTCATTTCTTTGCGTGTCCAAAAAATCAAAAATCGCTTCAGACTTCTTTTTGTCCGTATTGGCGATCTCTTCGGCCAGTTGCGTTAAAAACCTTATAAAAAGCGTATGAAGCGAGAAAACGCTCTGTTCTTCCTCGTGCATCAGCAGCGGAATCCAGCGTTGATTCAAATCCGCACTCTTTTTTACTGTCTGATAAACCAGTGCGATGAGATGAGATTTGCCCATGCCCCGCATGCCGAGAATCATCCAGTGCTGGAGCGCCTCCGCATCAGCCTGCTCCCGGATAGTGGTGATCAGTTCTTCCAGCAGGGATTCGCGGGCCACGAATGAATATGATAATTGTTCAAAATCCGCTTTTCTCGGGGAATAGGGGTAAAACTGTTTTATTTTCATATTTCATGCCTTTTTCGGTCAATGATTATCTTGGTCCGGCAATGCCGTATTTGTGCCACCACTCTTTTATCAATTTGCTGTCGATGAAAACATCTTGATTCTCATCTTTTACAAGGTAGAAATCATCACGCATGATCTCCAGCATGATCTCAAACTGTTCAAAACTCCCTGTTGTTTCCCGCCATATTATTTTCAGTTCTTCCGTTGCCACCGGTTTTTCATCTATCGCCAGCCTGCCCAGAATGCTTTTTGCGCCTGCCGTGTTTCTTCTGCCATACTGGTTGTAGCGGTCAAGCTGCCTGATTATGGATTCAAAGTAACGTTTGCTCTCCGAACCCAGCAGGTGATGATGATAAACCGATTCAATCTCATCAGATGAAATGGACTTTTTCTCTTTGCAGGTTCTGCATATTGCGTCTAAAAACAGATGGAGAAAATAGGGAACCGGTTTTCCCATCAGCGTCAGCACCAGATCGATTTCACGTATTTCAGCCGCGACCTTCTGGCCGGCAAGGACAAGAAAAATAAACTCTCTGGCAATTTCATTGTCGAAAAAATCAAGATGGGCTTTTTCCAGGTCATCGAGTCGGCTGTCGATCCCAAAAGCGCTTAAAAAAGAGGGGAGGTGTTCCGACCCGGACAAAATAAATCGTATTTTATTATGTTGCTTCCTTAATTCATGAAACCATGTCATCAACTCTTTTATTTGATCTTCGGCATCATTTTTTTGATCCATCATATCCTCGATCAGGAAAGAAACCTCATCCAGAATAAAGAGGAAGTGTGTATCTTCCAATGAATTTTCCACTTGATTGAAAAGCTTTTCAGCATATTTTTTCCAGTCTTTTTGTATTGCTTGACGCTCTTTTCTCAGGATCGCCAATTGTTCGCCGGCTGTTTTTGCATAAATATGTTGCTCGGCAAGATGGACCGGCAGATATGGAACAAGACATTCTTTTTCAAGCATGGCCATCAAAATTTTCTCTACGAATTTTTCCGCAGAATCACCTCCCTCAAGATCCACAAAACAGACCTGCCATCCCGCATGAGGGTTTCTTGCAATATGGTTTAAAAGGCTTGTTTTGCCGAATCTGCGGGGCGCTCTGAACAGAATATTTTTTTTGTTTTGGAGCAACTCCCAGATTTTTCGGATATTGGCTTCTCTGTCATAAAAACCGGATCCCACAGCCATAGCGCCTGTAACGATATCAGGGAATATCTGATTCTGTTTTTGTATAAAGCGTTTTAACAGGGCTTTCCCAAAAGGCTCGATAAATTGGGATGTTTCTGAAAGAAATTCGCATTGCTCAAAAAAGAAAATACGGTTTGTGTCTATTTCAGGAAATGTTTTTTCAATATTTCCGTAGTCGGAAATCGAATATCCCATATAATCATACACGCCAGGCCAGACTTTTAGGCATTTTTCAAACCCTTTTGTGACTTCAAGGAGTGTATCAAACTGCTCCAGACCTTCCACCGGGAAAAACAGGGAAAAGTTGTCGCTGCGATCTCTCTTTGAAATAAATGACAGCAGGTGGCCGGTTTCGGCTTTTTCGTTCCGTAATCTCATGATCCGCTTGTCTCCTTTTTATCTTCTTCCCGCGATGCCCTGAGCGCTTCAAAATAATTATCCGCCACATAAAGCAGTTCACCCATGGCATGCATCTTTGCATCCAGATAATCCGGAAAGTTTTCATCTTCTTTATCAGGAAAACGCCGGCGCACTTCATAAACCAAGAAATGGTCTTTTTTATCCCACGATTCCGAAAGCTGGGTCATCACCTGGATTTCGAGAAAAAGGCCGGGATGCTTATTGTATTTCAAAATAAATTTAACCGATCTTTCGCCTGATTTCCGTGAAACGGGATGCTGGTTGATCGTTTCCTTTATTTCAATGTCAAACATTCTGTTCAGGATATCGGAGTTATTCAATGCCTCAACCACCTCATCAACATCATGAAGAAAATTGCAGACGATTCTGAACCGGGCCAGGTCTTGCATGGTTGTTGTAAAATTGTCCAGCATACATGATTCAGACACGGCTTTACCGGTGCCCAATTCCGAAGAACGCATGATTTTATCAATAATACTGGAAGGTTGTTTTATTTTATGGTCGGCATCAATTCTGCAGAAAAACCGATAATGATATTTTTTCAATAACGGAGGCAGAATACTTTTTTTAACTTCAGCGATAACAGCAGTGCAGAGCGTATCATGCTGCTGGATTTTGGATAAAAGATAGTCTCCGAATGTTTCAGGCGTATTATACGGCTCAGGGAAATGGTTTTTTATAAATCGGATATCGTCATCACAAAGCTGCATATATCGGCGCCTCTTGAACTGCAAATAAGTTAAGCAATAATATTTGTTGCACAACAATAATGTTGCACAACAAGTTTGTCAAGCATAATCTATCATCATGGTTCACCGGCCTGCTCAAAAAAACAGGAATTTGATGAATTTAGTAAAGAGGTGGAATATTTTTCGTCAAGACTTGAAGCTAAGGGTAAAGCGTTGGTCAATGAAGGAAAGTTTGGGGTCAAATCTTTATTCTTTAATATTCTCACAGCGAATCTTATCATAGATGCCAAATCCCCATAAATTCAATGATAAAGATTTGACCCCATTTCCCCTATTACCTTTTTTTGAATACTAATTCTCACCAGTCCACTCACTACAAAGCACTTCCGCCTGCTCTAAAACAGTCTGCGTCGCCTTTTCCTGTTTGTCGGGCGGATAGCCATATTTTCGGAGAATGCGCTTTACGATGACGCGAATATGAGCGCGGGCATTTTCTCGAACGGTCCAGTCGATGGAAACATTTCGGCGAACAGCAGATACCAATTCATGGGCGATGTTTTTGAGCGTCTCATCGCCCAGTACTTTAACAGCGCTGTCATTTACTTCCAGGGCATCGTAAAAAGCAATTTCGTCATCACTAAGACCAAGTTCTTCACCTCGCTTCTGAGCTTCTCGCATCTCTTTCGCGAGGTCAATTAATTCCTCGATAACCTGCGCCGCTTCTATGGCCCTATTCTGATACTTAATAATCGCTTCCTCAAGCATCTCGGAAAATGAACGTGCCTGAACAACGTTCTTCCTTGAACGGGCTTTGATTTCGTCATTGAGAAGTTTTCTTAACACTTCCACTGCCAGATTTTTATGAGGCAATTGTCTGACTTCTTCAAGAAATTCATCAGATAGGATAGAAATGTCAGGTTTTTTCAGTCCCACCGATGCAAAGATATCGACGACTTCATCGGAAATGACAGCCCGCGACACTAACTGCTGGATTGCCGTATCCATTTCTTCCTGCGTTTTACCTTCACCCTCGACGGTTGCTTTTGCCAGGGCGCTTCGCACTTCCTGAAAAAATCCCACTTCATCCCGGATTTTAAGAGCCTCTTCATGGGGAACAGCAAGAGCGAAGGCTTTCGATAATGCCGTCACCGATTTGAGATAGCGCGTCTTGCCTTCTTCGATTTGGAAAATATGTTCCATGGCCGCAGCAATGCCGGCAAGCCGTTCCGCCGGTGTTGCATTAATGAGTGATATATAGTCAAAGCCATGGTACATCGTGACCACAATATCATATTTCTCAAGCATCACGGCGACGGCCTCTTCCTGATCAAATGTCGCTTTCCCACGACCGCCCGCTTCAGTATAATCGGCCAATGCGCGCTTCAATTGATAGGCAAGTCCGATATAGTCGACCACGAGTCCGCCCGGCTTATCTTTAAAAACACGATTGACCCGCGCGATTGCCTGCATCAATCCATGCCCCCTCATCGGCTTATCAACATACATGGTGTGCATAGAGGGACAATCAAAACCCGTAAGCCACATGTCGCGGACAATAACCACAGCAAGATGATCTTCAGCATTTTTAAACCGCTTGGCCAATGTTTCACGCCGTGCCTTATTGCGAATATGAGGCTGCCATTCGAGACTATCCGATGCCGCACCCGACATAACAATTTTTATGATGCCTTTGTCGTCATCACCGCCGTGCCATTCAGGCCGTAACTTTACAATCGCGTTATACATATCTACACAGATGCGTCGGCTCATGCATACGATGAGTACCTTTCCCTGCATGATGCTCTGCCGCTCTTCGGCATGTCTCACGAGGTCTTCCGCCACAAGGGCAATTCGTTTTTCCGTTCCCACCATTGCCTCGAGGGCGGCCCACTTGGTGCGCAGGCGCTGTTTTGCCGTTTCTTCTTCTCCCTCGGTAATTTCTTCAAATTCCGGATCGATTGCAGGCCACTCATCCTTATCGAGTTCTATTTTTGCAAGTCTTCCTTCGTAATAGATGGGCACAGTTGCCTTGTCTTCGATAGACCGAAGCATATCGTAGGTATCTATGTAATCACCGAAAACCGCAGGCGTATTTCGGTCATCCCGTTCAATCGGCGTTGCGGTGAAACCGATGAATGACGCCTCAGGCAGAGCGTCGTGCATGTGGCGGGCATATCCATCTATAAAGTCATACTGGCTGCGGTGGGCCTCGTCGGCAATTACCACAATATTCTCGCGAGATGACAGTTCAGGATATTGATCACCCTTTTCCTCGGGCATGAATTTTTGGATGGTGGTAAAAATGACACCACCAGCCGGGACTTTGAGCAATTCTCCCAGGTTTACGCGTGTTTCAGCCTGTACCGGTGTTTGACGCATGAGGTCCCTGCACCGGGAAAAGGTCCCGAAGAGCTGATCGTCCAGGTCGTTGCGGTCGGTGATGACGACGATGGTCGGGTTTTTCATCGCCGGATGTCGTATAATTTTACCGGCTAAAAAAGCCATGGAAAGACTTTTCCCGCTTCCCTGGGTATGCCATATAACACCGATGCGGCGGCCGCCGAAGTGCTTTGTTTTCTCTCCGTATGGTGTCATAAACTCCCGCACCTCAAAAGGATTCAATTCATCGTGGACGGGAAAATCGGCATATAATTGTCCTGACTCGGCTGTAATACCACACGCCGACAGTGTGCAATCCACGGCCTTGTTGACGGCATGATACTGATGATATGCGGCAACTTTTTTTACGATATCCGCGCCATCGTCTTCAAAGACAATAAAATTGAGAATCAGATCGAGGAGACGACGCTTGTCAAAGATTCCCTTGATAAGTACTTCCAATTCGACAAAACCCTTCGGGACAACTTCCGTACCGTCAACGGTGCGCCAGGGCACGAAGCGGTCCCAGCCGCTGGTAATGGAGCCACACCGCGCCTCAAGACCGTCAGAGACGATCAGGAGTTCATTGTACGTAAAAAGTGCGGGTATATCCTGCTTATACGACTGGAATTGGTTAAAGGCCTGCCGGATTGTCGCCTTTTCGTCGGCTGGATTTTTCAGTTCCACCACCGCGAGAGGCAGCCCATTAACAAAGATCACCAGATCGGGCCTGCGGTTTATTCGATTCTCAACCACGGTAAACTGATTGACCACAAGCCAGTCGTTATTCTCCAGATCCTCCAGATCGAGAAGCCATACCTTGTCGTGAACCTCTCGGCCATTGTCCATATAGGAAACATCTACTCCGTCGGTCAGAAACCGGTGAAACCACCTGTTGTTTTCAATCAGGCTGGGGCTTTCCGTGCGTGTGATTTTCCGCACTGCGTCTTCAATCGCATCCACAGGTATGTCCAGATTGATATCTTCGAGGGCGATTCGCAGGCGGTCTTCCAGTACGACCTGATCATAGTCCTTCCGCTCACAGGAAAGGCCGTCCGGGCTAATGTTGGGCCCGAAAGCGGTTTGCCAGCCCAGGGATTCAAACCATTCGAGGGTGGTTTGTTCGAGAATGTCTTCGGTTATGTCAGCCATGGTTCGTCCATTCCTGTAGGGGCGCACCTGTGTGTGCGCCCTTTGTTACGTTGCCCATCCGGATTTTCCCGGTCAAATTCCCATTGCATCGGATTATTGACAATATATTCCCGAATCCGGTTCAATTCGTTTTCATTGCGGACAATATGTTCGTAATAATTGCGTTGCCATAATTTGCCTGGAAATGGCACCCAATCGTGTTGTTTAACACCATCCGTGTATTGTTTTGTCGTCATCGTTTTGAATCAATGAACAATATCCGGCAATGACAACGTAGGGGCAACCCCCTGTGGTTGCCCTGTTTGGGATGGTTGAACCCCATCATCAGGACAGGCACGGGGGCCTGCCCCTACAATGTTGATAATTCAGTGGATATGATTTGGCATGATCGCAAATGCGTCAATTTCGATTCCGGAATAATGTGATGGGATTTCATCCCAAACGGTTTGAATCACCCATCCCGGATCATTCAATATCATTTCCTTGTCCACAATTTCACCGAATAAACATTCTCTGTTTTTCGTGCAAATGGTCACGAAATATACCCATGCCTGCGAATAATCAAACCCATTCAGACGGATGGAACGGCGGTGATGAATATCGGGGTTATAATATTTGGTCTTGCCTTCCTGTCGAACTGTTTCCAAAATGGAAATAACTGAATCCGCCACCAATTCCCCGGATTCAAAGATGTTTTTCAGGTGTTTGCTGACCGCGGGAGCGTGGATCATGCAGCAAGTTCCTCGCGGACTTCTTCTCTTTCACTCCACAACAGGGGGCTGGTATCGTAATTCTTTAATGCGTCGATAACCCCCTGAGGAACAGGATGACTCTGATCATTCAAGATAGCGTATACCTTTGATTCCAAGGGGCGTACCTCTCGTGTGTCCACCCATTTGAAAGCCAAGGCCTCCGCTGTATCACGATTGGGCCTATTAATTGTTTGAAGTATCCTTTCTGGCTGGGCTTTTGATTTAGGAATTACAAAGTCAAACATATGATCATACCCACTTTTCCCAGCGAACCTGACATTCGGTGTATATCGTATGTCCACCAAATCCAGCCATGCCACAACATCCTCGTAAAACAGGCTGGCAACCATTGGAGAAGCCAAGAAAAATAAATCGTTCACAGCCAACATGGCCTGTAAAAGATTGTGCTTTTTGAATGCGAAGTTCTCACGTGTTGCGTAAATCTCCAGGGTATTATCCTTTTTCCCCACGCCAAAACCCGCAAGTATCATTTTTAGCAGTTCTTGCCGTTTTAGAGTGTCCAACTTACAACCGGAGTTCAGGAGATCGTCAATAATGTAGCCGTCATCAGTGATTATATATCCACCGTTTTGCTTTTTAGTGTAAATCTGGAGGCAATCATTATGTCGGTCCAAATGCGGGGTGGTGATTTGTACCCAGTTGGCACCCACTTGCTTTAACGTGGTCTTTTCTTTAAGCCAAAGGACATATTGTTCAACTAAGCTTCTAATTTCGTCTATCATGTGAACAAGCCTTTCTTTATTTCCGGCGTGTCGGTAATATTGCAGTACATTATGAAGTCCTGCAATGTTTCCCAATCATTGCCAATGTGTGGAAATTTATCACGTGGAACTGGCGCGGCCCATTTATCTCCATACCCTTCACGGTAAATATGTAAATGCGGACACGGCATCTCCTCCCCATCTGGATTTCTGTGTGGCGAACCTCCATAATCCAGACGCACAAGGACGATAACTTGTCGCGTTCGATTTTGCAAAGTTCCCTTTGAAAGTTCGATTCTGCCTCGGGTGACGTCAAGCATAAACTCCTCCCGCCTGTTCTCGGATGTCAATGGTATTCTTACAGAACCACCCTGATCAGGATACTCATAAACATCATCGTTGACCTTGATCTTGTTCATTGCCAGTAATGCGTCAATTTCTGCCTGTGTAAGATCAATATTTGCCATTAAACAACCTCCTTCAAATAATTTCCGACACCCAACGCTCGCAGGAAGAACCGTCCGGGCTAATGTCAGGACCGAAAGCGGGGGTATAGCCAAGCTCCTCAAACCAGACAAGCGCTGCTTCTTCCATAACCAATTCAGTTGTTTTTACCGGCGCAATATTCATTGGTATTGACCTGAATTTTCTCGGCAGTGTTTTCTTGCTTCATCCAACCAGCTTTCATACCAGTACCAGGTTCCAACTACTTCGACACCAAATCCTTTGCCGGGATTCTTGGCATCCATTTGTTTCCACAATTGTGTATGTTGATGCATCTTGAAATTTGGATACCTATCATCTTGCATCAATTTTACTATCTGGCTCGGCAAATACTTTTTTCGTTCGGTTTCTTTTATGGTCACATATTGGGCATTGACTTCTTTAGCCAATTTAGAATCAGCTTTTACAAATTCAATAACCCGGTCAGCCTGGCCCTTTCGGTTTGCCGTCTTTGCAATAAACAACACACGATATGCATATTGTGGACTATTGAACTCATCATTGGTGAGTTCTCCATCAAAACCTTGAATGAATTTTTCAATATGCTTGGGCAGAACTTTAATTTCTGCCATCGATTCTATCTGCTCTTCAGAAAGTGAGGAAAATTGAAGACTGAAAGACAGATGCTTATCGATTCCATATTTATCGCCAAAAAAATCTCTTATATATTGATTGTAATTGATGCAGCACGCCTGAAATCTTGCACTCAAAAAGTCATCTATTCTGGTAGTCATCTGATGTTCAATTTCGTGCCGCAATTCAATAAGGAATCGAAGGTTATTATAAGCATCCTTGCTAATAGGACAGTCCTTGTCGTTAAGACATCTTTCCAATTCCCAATATTTGTAAGCGCCGCTCTTGGTTTTGTCAAAATATCGGCGTCCATTCTTTTCCTTGTAATATCGATACTCTATTTTATTTTCTCTGTAATATGCATGCAAAAGGTAAGTCCATGCAATAACCATCAATACAATATAGGTTTCAGACTTGAAAGTAATATTCGGATTATTGAAAATCTGGACAGCGGCTAAAGCGGACTCGCGTGATTTGTTGAGTAATTCCTGTTTAATAGAACCTATCAACCTTTTTCGCTTTCCAGCCATATCAAATTTCCTCCACAAGTCTTTCTACCTCTGGCACGCACAGTTCGCCTGAGATGAGTTTGGGGAGCAGGACGTCGCGGAGAGAGGCGAGAGTAACTGACTCGTCGTCATTTGCGTCGATCTTCTTAAAAAAAGGCACTATTTGTTCGTCAAAAGCTGACAATGCCTTTTCAGATGGAACCAAGATGTTATTCATATACGCTAAATTCCGATTCAGACCAGGAACGGCAGAATCAGCGCTCAGGCTCAGTAAATCTTGATCTTTAAGAGCGTAGAACAGATAGTTCAGGCTTGTAATGCTTTCCCTCTGTTTGACATAGAATGTTGTGTCAATGGGGAAGAAATCCTTCGATGACCATGTCACGATTCCTGGATTGCCTTTTCTGCCGATAATTATACCGGGACCTTTGACCAAAGCCTCATTGTGTAAACCAACAGAGCCGTTAGAACCGAAGACCGGAACATTGCCAAGCTTTCTATTTGATGCTTTTAAAGCCTTTCCATACGCAAATTCGACTACTTCACCAATCGTCTTGACCTCCCACCCCTTCGGAATCTGTCCCAGTTCCGAATCTTCAAAACTGTCGGGAAAGAGGTTGAGAATTTCCGGGGTCATGTAGGGGCAGACCTTCGTGTCTGCCCCTTTGGTGGGCGAACACAGAGGTTCGCCCCTACGGGCGCGGACGGGGTCGAAATCGACAAACCAGCTCTTGAATATGACGCGGGCCATGGCCTCCAGCGTCTCATTCATCTTGCGGTTCAGTTCGATCTTGTCGTCCAGTGAGCCGAGGATGTGGGTGATGGCGCGTTGTTTCTCCAGTTCAGGAATTGGAACCGAAAAACCAGCGAGAGAATCAGCAGGTACACGCTGCCGTCCCGAACTGCCTGTCATCTGCGAGACAGCAAAGTTTCGAAACTCTTGCCATTTTGTCAGATAGTAGGCGAAATCATTTTCTGTTACGCCTTCGCGTCCTCTGATTACGACAAACTCTGTAGAACCAAAAGCCGGGCCGTCATTATTAACTTTTGGTACAAAACGGGCAATCTTGCCATTTTCCAAACAAGGGGTGATACGAGCCATCAAAGTGTCATACGGCATAAATCGTGCTCCACCGCTCTTAAAAACACGATACTCTGATTCAGAGGCATTTTGCCATGACGGATCAACGGCTTTCATATCCACAAAGGGATATTCCTGCCCCTTTTTCAGAGGCACTTTAGGATTGACCTGCACTGCCTCAGTGAACGGCAATTCTCTCCACTCACTCCCCGCACCCTGAGGTTCCGCCTTTTGTATCACCTCATATCCTTCTTCAATGACATTCCTGAAACTCTCTGAAATGGCATGCCAGTCAAGAACTTCCACCCTGAAAGGGAGATCGGATTCCTCGAAGGCTTCTTCAAGGCGGTTCATCCGTTTTCGAGGGATTTTGTTTTTGCCCACAACCGCCAGATCAAGGTCGGAATAGCCCTTGGCCATCCACCTTGCACGTGAACCGAAGGCGCGGACTTCGCATTCCGGCACATGTCCCTCCAGAATGCGCTTTACTTCTTCCAGATGATCCGGGCGGATATCAATCATTGCGCTCCTCTATCGCTTCGAGAAACCATTTCGCGTCATGTATAAATTTTGTGGCCGCCTCGAAGACTTCCCCCGCGGTTTTTTCATTATAGGTATGCGCGGTCTGATTGCGGGTCTTGTGGTAGTCCATCCACAGGTCCACATCCTGAATCAGACGATGCTCGGCGCCCAGCCGGAAAAGTTCACGCCGTGTTACTCCATCCACATATGCCGCACCCATGTTGGTTTCCAGCCAGCGCTTCATGAACTTCCAGCATAACTCATACGTGAACTCGAAATTCTGAATTACTCCTGCTTTTATTACTTCCATCTCATCGTCGCTCAGTGTGCTCATCTTTTCCGATGCCGCAACATTCAAAGCCCTTTCAAGAGACGCGACAGCCTTTTTCAAACTACCAAGATCAAGTGCCATACTGACCTCCTTACTCATTGTTATTGCAGAATCCTAAAACTTTCCTGCCTGTGCCAAGGCCTCGGCAATTGTGCCACAACCTGTGCCACTTTTTCGACAAGCCCGGGGTACTCACGATAAAAACGAACCGATGAATGCCCGGGGCATTATTGGTTGCCATCTCCATATTGCCGATTGGTTACCTTCATGATTGTCCCCCCATAGCCCAGCGCCTCCAAATTCTTCCTGATCGTAGCTTCAAGCTCGTCCGCCTTTTCGAATTGCTCATACAATGTGGCGGAGAGGTCAGTCATCTTTTTTTCAAAGGGGATGCCGTCGTCTTCGATCTCGGCCGCGCCGACATACCGGCCGGGGGTAAGGACATAGCCGTGGTCTTTAATTTCTTTTGTCTCGACCGATTTGCAGAAACCGGGGATGTCTTCATAAAGGCAAGGGCGAACACTTAGGTTCGCCCCTACGTTCGCCCCTACGTTCGCATCTGCCCCTACATTTGCCCCTACATCTCCACCTGCTTGTGCGTCACCACACGCTGATAGGCGCCAGGCATGGTAGGTTCCGGCAATCCGGCTGATCTCCTCATTGGAAAGTTCACGGTGGACGCGATCGATCAATGTTCCCATCTTGCGGGCATCGATGAAGAGGGTCTGACCGCACCGGTTGCGGTATCTGCCGTTCTTCTTGTTTCGGGAGATAAACCAGAGACAGACGGGAATCTGGGTCGTATAAAAAAGTTGACCCGGAAGGGCGATCATGCAATCCACAAGGTCGGCCTCGATGATGCTTTTTCGGATTTCGCCCTCGCTTGCCGTATTGGTGGACATGGAACCGTTGGCCATGACAAACCCGGAAATCCCCGTCGGCGACAGGTGGTGGATGAAGTGCTGTATCCAGGCGTAGTTTGCGTTGTTTACCGGCGGCACGCCGAATTTCCAGCGAACATCGTCTTTGAGCCGCTCGCCGCCCCAGTCACTCATGTTGAAGGGGGGATTGGCAAGGATAAAGTCGGCCATGAGATCCTTGTGCAGGTCGTTGCTGAAACTGTCCGCCTGTTGTAAGCCAAGATCGGGATCGATGCCTCGGATGGCGAGGTTCATTTTGGCAAGCTTCCAGGTCGTTTCGTTCGACTCCTGCCCGTAGATGGCGATATCGCCACGCCTGCCGTCGTGTTCTTTGACAAACCGTTCGCTCTGTACGAACATGCCTCCCGAACCGCAGCAGGGGTCATAAATACGGCCTCTGTAGGGTTCGATCATTCGAACAAGGAGTTTGACAACACATTGGGGCGTATAAAATTCACCGCCCCCTTTACCTTCGGCGGCGGCAAATTTTCCGAGGAAGTATTCGTAAACGCGGCCCAGGATATCTTGTGAGCGAGACGCATCATCGCCAAGGCCTATTGTGCTTACGATGTCGATAAGCTCTCCCAGACGATATTTGTCAAGCGAGGGGCGCGCATAGTCTTTTGGCAAAACATTCTTGAGGAAGGGATTTTCCTTTTCGATGGCAACCATAGCGTCATCGACGAGCTTGCCGATGGCAGGCTGCTTCGCCCCAGCCCTAAGGACTTCCCAGCGCGCTTCCTTTGGCACCCAGAAGATGTTGGCGGCGGCATATTCATCACGATCTTCCGGATCGGTGTATTCTGTCTCTCTGGTCGCCTCCAGTTTCTTGTATTTAGCCTGGAAGGTGTCGGAGATATACTTCAGAAAGATCAATCCGAGGACAACACGTTTGTATTCCGAGGCATCCATATATCCCCGGAGCTTATCCGCCGCTGCCCATAACAGGTTTTCAAATCCGAGATTCGCACCGTTGTTGTTTTTTGCCACTTTTCCCTCTTCTCTTTTAATTTTCTAATATTAGTGCCTGAACGGGGTTTTCGTTCAGACACTAAATAGTTGATTGGTCGAGTGGTCGAGTGGGAAAAAATTGCAAACAATTCAGCATATTAGGGTTCTAATCAACACCGACTGTCCAATTTTCGGGCAAAGCATGCTTACTTGAATAATACCAACTACTTGACCACTCGACTACTCGACCACTTGACGATGTTTGAGGGCAGGAAGAAGCTGTTTTTCAATGTTGTCAAAAATGCGCGGCATTAGATATCCCTTACGACTGGATTCCCTACGTGCGGTAATGGGCATTGATCTTCACATAATCGAAGGAGAGGTCGGAGGTATAGACACGAAAGGATTTGCCGCCCATATTTAGTTTTACAAGCATCCTGATATGGTCTTCCTCCATTACCTTTGTGATCTTTTTATCATCGATCTTCGTTCCCTTTCCGCCGGAGAAAAGGGAGACATCGCCGATGCTGACTTCAATCGCATCAGTCGAAAGATTCACACCTGCGGCGCCTATGGCGGACACAATCCTTCCCCAGTTGGGATCTTCACCGAAAAATGCTGTCTTCACTAAGTTGGATCCGGCAATACTATAAGCCACCTTCTTTGCATCCTTTCGGGATTTTGCGCCGTCAACGACGATCTCGATAAGTTTGGTGGCCCCTTCACCGTCCCTCACAATCGACCTTGATAAACCGGCCATCAGGTCCAGGAGCATCTCTTTAAAAATTGTCAGATTTTTTGATGGCCCGGCAAACTGCCTATTGCCTGCAAGACCATTGGCCAGTATTACAGCGGTATCATTTGTGCTCATGCACCCATCGACCGTGATGGCATTGAAACTCTTATCAACCGCCTGTCTGAAGACGGAATTGAGCAGGCGCCGGCTTATATCAGCATCGGTTATTATAAATGAGAGCATAGTGGCCATATTAGGCTCTATCATCCCCGCCCCTTTGGCTATTCCGCAGAGAGTAATCTCCTTTGAATCGATCCGCCCCTTTCGGTATTCAATCTTGGGGTGAGTATCCGTTGTCATGATTGCCTCTGCGGATGCCGGAATTCCTTCGGGGCTCAATCCCTTTGCCAACCTGTCCATTCCATTTTTAATCTTTTTTATCGGGAGCCTCTCTCCAATAACGCCTGTAGAGGCGACTAAAATCAAATCATCGGTTATATTTAATCTCCCGGAAACAGCCCTTGAGACCGCAAGCGCATCTTCATATCCTTCATCCCCCGTGGCGGCATTTGCGATGCCGCTGTTGGCAACAACAGCCTGGGCCATCCCGTTTTTTATCCTTTCCATATCAAGAATAACCGGCGCCGCCTTAAAACAATTCTTCGTAAATACCCCTGCCGCTGTTGCCGGAACGGTGGAGAAAAGCAGGGCGAGGTCCTTTTTGCCGTCACCCTTTATCCCGACGTCGATCCCGCTTGCAAGAAAGCCTGGAACCATTAATTTTTTTGTGTCCTGAATCATATAGGAACCTCAGTTGAAATTAGAAATTAGAAATTGGAAATTTGGCCTTCATGCTTTTGTACTATTGATGAACACATTCAATTTTGTTCCACCTATCAAGGTCGTGCCAGATCATATCTGATAATGCTTCTGCCAGCTTGTAAACATCCAACTTGTAAACTCGTTTCATCTCTCCCAAATTTCTACTTTCCAATTTCAAGTTTCAAGCCGTGAACGGCTGCTAAGAATGAATGC
>JAUWQS010000124.1 GCA_030610915.1 Pseudomonadota bacterium
TATTCAGCCACCGATCTACGCGGATTATCACTGATATTTTTTCTCCTATTTCCTGTTTCCACGCAGTTATTTCGTGTCTTTGTAATTTTCGGACTTTCGTGATCGTTTTAAATTCTTTTGCTGTTTCGGCAAGAACCTTACAATTAATAGACTAACAGCATTCAGCCTACCCACCTATATAAAGTCACGTGTTTTTTTTGTATTTAAACCTATCTGCGTTCATCTGTGTGAATCTGCGGCTAAGTAGTTACTGACTCACCCATTTAAAACGTAAAACTCACCGGAAAATCCCCTTATACTGCTTCTGCTGCTCAAGCCCTGGTGGAGGGACAGGTCATCGGGATATGGGGAACGCTTCTTCTCCCCAACCCTGAGTTTACCCACCTTTACAAGGGTGTCCAATACCTCTTTCAATGGATTTTTATCGACCCTTAGCTTCAACATCAACTCAAATATGTTAAATGTCTCCTTTTCCATGAATGCCTCTAAAACTTTTTCTGACATATTCCCTCCTAACCCGGATAAGCCGGAAGACGGCGTTATTATCGTAGGGGCAGGCCCCCGTGCCTGCCCTCTTTGGTGCAGCCACCCAACACAGGGTAGCCACGGGGGGCTGCCCCTACATTCTTTTGCCGTTTTTGCACGAATTTCACGACTAAGGGACTTCTCTGCTTCTGTCTGGTCCAACCCCCCCTTCACCCTCCCCCTGTCTGCGTGTCGTGACGCACGGACAGGCTTCAAAGGAGAGGGTCAGAGGAGGAGGAGATAATATCAATCAGAACTCTATCGCCACTCTGGCGAAGACTTCATCAATCTCATCATCAACGGTAGCGCTTTCCTTTTCGTAATTGCTTCTACGATACTCAAGCATGAGAGTGGTTGCAAAATCGTCTTTTTCAAAGAGTGTATAGTTGACGCCCAGAATATATCTATCTTCCAGATGCCCATCCTGATCGCCGCTTATATCATCGTCATAACCCTCATAACGAAGCGCTATCTCCAAAGGGTCCATGACCTGACAGGCAACTGCTCCGAACCAGGCCGATTCCTTATATTCTTCACCATCGAAAGTCTTATCTCTGCTGACGGCTCCGATATATTCAGCATCGATGGTAAACATGCTGATCTGATATTCGAACATCCCGCCGATGGTCTCGTTGCGGTCATCATCACCTGGCTCAGTATCGTAATAGGCAGCAAGTGTCAGACCTTCAAGAGGCGCAACGGTTACGTTCGCTATGAATGAATTTACATCATCTGTTTCATCCCACTCCAAACCATTATCGGCATAATCTGTTCTTCTCCCCTCAAAACCATATTCTGCTTCTTCCAGGTGGGCCATAAGCACCTCACCCTTATATACCGTAGCCGATATATCAAGTCCTATAGGATCATACGTAAATCCGAGAGTGGCGCCTGACTTGCAAATTTCATAACAATCCTGAGTGATAGGGTCGTTGATCGTATGAGCGTTGAATACACCGAAGGGCTGTCCCCTTTCACCGCCTACAAAGTAGATGGGAAATCCCTCTTTCTGTATGGTGATCGTCGCCTCATCCCAGAATACCCGATCATCATCTCCATCAAGCGCTTCCCCCTTGAGAAGGAAATTACCGGTTACCCACTCGTGAAATTTTACTTCAGCTCCAAACTCAACAGTTCCGAGATCGAGGTCGGAGGTGGAATCACTGTCCTTGTCTCCAATATCGCTCGGATCCGCATAGCTATAATCGAGCTCGATAGCTCCGCTGAAGGTTATATTTTCACTTACCATGTCTAAAAGCCCTTCTGTCTTTTCTTCCTGCTTCTCAATCTTCTTCTCGAGTTGTTCAATTCGTTTGTATAGATCGTTTATCTCCGAGTTTACATCCCCGGCAAAGACCGGTGAAGACCCCAGAAATACCAAACAAAAAAGCGATGCAACTACTCCGATTAATAATTTCTTCAACTTTTTCTCCTCCTTAATATTTGATGAACTCGCAAAAAGTCCACACGGTGTCATTCTGAGGAGCGGAGCGACGAAGAATCTCTGTGATATCAGATTCTTCGCTATCCCCTTCGTTATACTCAGGGCTTCGGCTCACCAGAATGACAAAAGAGTGTTTTTCAGACTTTTCGCGAGTGCATAAGCTGTTTGACATTTTTCTAAAAAAATCCTATCTTAAAATACCGGCCCAGGACTCCCCCCTTATAAGAGAGGTGGTCTTTGTGACCTTTAAGAGGGGGTCTGCGAGGGGGGTTGGCCGCCAAACCTTCTCCCCCTTGCCGACCCTTTTATTACTTCATATCAAAGGCCTGAATCCAGATAACCGCATCCTGGGAAAGTTCCTTTCCATTGTGCTTCAGGTCACCGCCGGCGCCAAGGGCTGCAAAACCCCACCAGCCAGCCTTCGGAATACCAAAAACAAAGACACCATCTTTGTCTGCCTTGATTGTCATGGTAATCAAGGCATTATGAGGCGCCTCAACCTTTGCCTCTTTTACAAAGGCGTTGCCCCTGACATCATGATTCATGTATTCAACCTCAATCTCGGCATCGGGAACCGGCTCGCCGCCGCAGGTTACGACCCCGCGGAAGACATTGCCGACCCAGAGGGCATAGGGCTTAACGAGAGGAACGATCTCCACAGGCAGTGGATCGCCTACAGGAGCATCCCAGTCCGTTTGCGCGCCGGCCACATTGAAAATGACCTTGGTGCAGTGCTGGATATAGACATCTTCTGATCCTTCATAATAAGGAGCGGGAACAAAGTAGAAGATGTGGTCTCCCATTCCCCTGAGCCTTACATTCACATCATAAGCCCTCCCCTCATTGGTAAGGCTTCTGAAGGTAATCGGGTTTAACTTTTTGAGAAGGTCTTTCTTCTTTCCCTTGTGCAGAACGCCAAAGGCTATCGGTGAATGGATATTCCCTTTCTCATCTTTGCCGATATCCATGGTGTGACCCGCCTCGAATGGGTGGGTAAAAACCAGTTTCAGGTTCAATTTCTTCGACTTCGGCACACTGTCAGGACTGTAGATCATCTGAAAATGCGCATAGGCCGGAGCGCTCAGCGCAAATGCCAGAAGTACCGACAGCGCCACTACAAATTTCTTCATGTTCTCCTCCTTGAAATGTTAGTTTCGAGTTTAAAGTTTCGGGTTTCGAGTTTTTATTCCGTAATATCTTTCCCATCCACCTCGACCGCATGGCCCGGGCCCGCGTCAAATATGACAGTGTAAGGGCCGTCGGGCTTTTTAACGGTGAACTCACTGTCTTCATTCATCTTTCCCTTTGTGAGAACCTTGCCGCTTTTATCCTTTACCGTCATGATGACCCCGGCGGCCGATGAACCATTGGAGAAACCACCCTCGCATGTTATCGTTCCATCTCCGTTGTCATAGCATGAGCACAGCGGAGTATGGGCAGATGCCATGGTGGCAAGAAAAAACACCGCCGCCAGGACTCCGAACGAACAGGCCAGAACTCTTTTCATAATCTATCACCTCCTTTCTGTTAAATAAAGTTCAACGGTTCAGGGGTTCAGCGGTTCAGGGGTTAAAAGCTATCAACCATGAACCGTTGAACCCTGAACACTGAACACTGAACACTGAACACTGAACTCCCTTCAGGCATATTCATCCGACATGCCTTCTCTTTTAACCAACCCCAGGGTAACTGTGATAGCCAGAGCAAGTATATAAAAGGCGACCATCGCCTGCATACCGCTAAGACCAAGCAGGTTTCCTCCGGTAAAGACAAGAACCGCTATTACGGAACCAAGGACTATCGGATAAAATGTTGCAAAGAGCGCCCACTTTGTACTGTTACTCTCTAACCTGACCATAAGAAGCGTTGGAATGCATGGTGGATACATGGTCATAAAGAGTATGATCGCCAGGGCATGAAGAGGTGTCCAGTCCTTCTCCTTTTCTTTCATCCTTGCCCCCAGGGTCTTTTCTTTTTCACCCGGCAGGCTCTGATAAATAC
Source organism: Pseudomonadota bacterium (assembly GCA_030610915.1). Next base: position 3,971 of record JAUWQS010000124.1, read on the forward strand.
TCCCCAGGGTTGCCACACTGTTCTCCTTGGCCGCAAAGGCGCTGATAAGGCCGATATTTATACGCCAGTTAAACCCCGCATATTTGGTGACCGGCTCTATATAACGTCCTATACGCCCCATAACACTTCCTATGATAGTCTCATCCTTGATCTCCCTTCTGATCCTGTTCTTATTACTGTAAAGTTTTTTATATGCCTTGTTAACCGTCAGGGCATTTTTATCCTTCACTTTTTTACCGTCTATTACGTACCTGCCTCTTTTTACTACTTTGAAGAATTCATCGTTTCTTTCATTAAACTTCTCGTCGATCGCCTTTTTTGCATCCTTGCCGCCGGCGCCCATTCTCGCCTTCTTATAATCATCCCAGTAGATTGAAAACTCCATAAGTTTCGATCCGTTAAGGAGTTTTGTATAGGGATTGTCACTCCCAAGCTTATTAAAGAAGGTCTCGATTTGATGGCTGGCCTGATCCTCATAGTAAACCTTTCTATCCCTGCTTATCCCGGGAACGGTCATAAGAAGATAGATAATCAGAGCAACTATTATAATGATGGTTATAATCTTCTTGACAAAAAGCCACGTCCTCTCGAGACAGCGTCGGGCAACACCCATCACTGTAGGTAAGTGGTAGGCAGGCATCTCCAGGACAAAGGGCGCTGTCTCCGCTTTCTTAAGCAGTGTAAGACTCAGTATCTTGGATACCGAAAGGGCAATTATTATGGTAATCGTGGATATAAAAAACATGGTTATCCCCTTGTATGCGGCAAAGAACATCCCTACGAGGAGCACATAAAGGGGAATCTTGGCCAGGCAGTTCATGAGAGGACAGATCAGTATGGTTGCCAGTTTGGCCCTTTCATCCTTGATGGCGCGACACGCCATAACGCCCGGTATTGCGCACCCGCCCACAAATACGCCGCTCAAGATCATCGGAAGGGCTGATTGACCATGCAGGCCGAAATATCTGAAGACACGATCGAGAAGAAATGCAACCCTTGCCATATAACCTGTATCTTCCATGATGGCTATCAGGGCAAAGAGGATAATAAAGATCGGTACATAATTCAGCACCGCCACAATCCCGTCTGTGACCCCGAGAGTTACGGTTCTGAATAAAGGGTCAAAGACAAATCCCGGCGACGGGAGCAGCGATGCGATAAAATCCCTGAAGGCGGCAAGGAGCGGCCATGTGTAGGCGGTAATCTTGTAGCCCTGGACTATGGACAGTTCATAAAAAAGATAGATAACTCCGACAAGTATAACCGGCCCTAAAAACCTGTGGCAGACAACCCCGTCGATCCAGTCCGTCAATGTCCTGCTGACCTCTTTCTCTCTTTTGACGGCAAGCTCCACAATCCGTTCAGCAGCCTGATACCTCTTCTGGGCGATAATCTTTTCCGGCGCGGCTTTTTGTCCGGAAAGGAATTTTTCCCTTGCCAGGTCGATACCGCTCAAAATATCCTTTTCGTCTTCCACCTTCATTTTCTCCCGTGTAGCGGAGACCTTTAGGTCTCCATTCTCTTTTAATGCGAGGCTAAAGCTTTCTGCTGCGTGCCAATACACATGGAAGGCTAAAGCCTTCCGCTACATATTTTGACTGACTCAAAAAGCGTAAGCTATGGCCGTATAGATTCTATAAGCCTGCGCGCTTCGCTGTCACCTTCGATCAGCTTTACCGCCAGCCACCGCGCCGGATATCTGACAGATATCTTCGGGTCTTCCGAAAACCTC
>JAUWQS010000386.1 GCA_030610915.1 Pseudomonadota bacterium
TGCTTTTCTCCTGAATTTCCAATTTCAAGCAGGGAACGGATACAGGCTTTCAGCTTTGAGTTCTTCCGGCTTGTCTGGGTTAGCCGGTTAAATGGTGAATGTCTTTGAACCACTCAACTACTCGACGACTCAACAATTTAATGATCTTAACTCTTGGCTTACAAGGCTAATTTCTCTGCGCTCTCTGCGGTGAACACTTACTAAAGAAATGAGGAGAAAACATATGCGAAGCGACCTGATGAAAAAAGGTCAGGGAAGGGCGCCCCACAGGTCTCTGTTCAAGGCCATGGGGTACACCGATGAGGAAATATCACGTCCGCTGATCGGTGTTGCCAATTCTGCCAATCAGATAGTTCCCGGTCATGTCCATCTTGATATGATTGTCGATGATGTCAAAGCTGGAATACGAATGGCAGGAGGAACGCCAATAGAGTTTTCCACTATCGGGGTATGCGATGGTATCGCAATGGGTCACGCGGGTATGAAATACTCTCTTGTCAGCAGGGAGTTGATCGCTGATTCTGTTGAGATCATGGCGACCGCTCATCCCTTTGATGGCCTTGTTCTTGTCCCCAACTGTGACAAAATAGTGCCCGGTATGCTGATGGCGGCTCTTCGCTTGAATATCCCCTCTATATTTATAAGTGGAGGGCCAATGATGGCCGGCAGCATGGCAGGGAAAACGGTTGACCTGATCAGCGTATTTGAAGGAGTAGGAGAAGTTAAGTCCGGCAGTATGACTGAAGAAGAATTGAAATTACTTGAAAACTGCGCCTGTCCGGGCTGCGGTTCATGCTCCGGCATGTTTACGGCAAACTCAATGAACTGCGTTACCGAGGCCATCGGGCTCGGTCTGCCAGGGAATGGCACTATCCCCGCTGTACACGCTGCCCGCAGGCGCCTTGCGAAGAGCGCCGGGATGAAAATCATGAATCTTGTAATGGAAGGGATACTGCCGCGAGATATCGCAACACTCGATGCCTTCAAAAATGCCATCGCTGTGGATATGGCCCTTGGATGTTCCACCAATACCGTTCTTCATATTCCGGCCATTGCCCATGAGGCGGGCATAGATGTGGATCTTGACCTCTTTAACGAAATCAGTGAAAAAACTCCGAACATATGTCATCTGAGTCCCGCCGGCCCTCATCATCTCGAGGATCTCGACATGGCGGGAGGCATTCAGGGCGTTATGATGGAGATCAGCAAGCTGGGTGTGATCCATCTAAAATCCATGACGGTCACGGGAAAGACTGTGGGAGAAAATTTAAAGGGTGTAAAAATCGAAAACAGAAAAGTGATTCGATCTGTTGAAGACCCATATTCAAGCATTGGCGGAATAGCCATACTTAAAGGCAATCTGGCCCCTGACGGCGCCGTGGTCAAGCAGTCGGCTGTCACTCCTGATATGTTGATAAATGAAGGCCCTGCCCGTATCTTTGAATCAGAGGAAGAGAGCATTGAAGCTATCCTTGGCGGTCAAATCCACCAGGGTGATATAGTTGTTATCCGTTACGAGGGCCCAAAAGGGGGGCCGGGCATGAGGGAGATGCTCTCCCCCACATCGGCAATCGCCGGCATGGGGCTTGACAATTCGGTCGCTCTCATAACCGACGGCAGATTCAGCGGGGGAACGCGAGGCGCTGCGATAGGACATATATCTCCGGAGGCAGCCGAAGGTGGTCCCATCGGCCTGGTAAAAGAAGGGGATATTATTCTGATAGATATCCCTGGGAAAAAGATCACACTCAAGGTCGGCAATGAAGAAATGGACAAAAGGAAAAGAAACTTCACGCCACGTCCACCAGCGATAACAAGTGGTTGTCTTGCCAGATATGCCAGGATGGTCACATCGGCAAGCACTGGAGCCATCTTTAAGGGGTAGGGCAGGGCAGGGCCTGAGCGAAAACCTCTTATAAAAAATAAGTGCCTAAAGTGAGCTAAAGTGCCTAAAATGCCTAAAGTTAAGGAATGCACCTTCGGCGCTGCCAATTCTATCATTCCGGCGAAGGCCGGAATCCAGTTCTTTTAAGTCCCCTGAGCGTAAAGTTCTTGCAAAAATGGCAAAAGAATTGTAGCTGTCCGGGTTGTCAGGTTCACGGTTGTAGGGGCAATCCTATGTGATTGCCCTGGTTTGCGGGGGCAGGGCAGATACACAGGCCTGCCCCTATGACCGTTGAACCCTGAACCCTGAACCCTAAAGGCAGGTCAATGGAGAAACTTCTTCTTTTCGATTTTGACGGGGTCGTCGTCGATTCGCTAAAACTTTATAAAGAATCCGTCAATCTCTGTCTAAAAAAAATCGGGGAACCGGCTATAAAAAATCACACCGATTTCCTGGCACTCTTTGATGAAAACTTTTACGATGCCATCCGCAAAAAAGGGATCGATGTCGCAGAGTTTACCAAGGCGTCAGCGGCTGTTGCACCCACATTAAATTATGATCACGTCTCTCCGTTTTACGATCTGGAACCTGTCCTAAAAAAACTTAAGAATAACAACACCCTGGTCATTATCTCCTCCAACTCGGCCTATGCCATTAATCTGATGCTTTCAAAGTATAAATTTGATCGTTTTTTCCGGAATGTGCTGGGATGTGAATTTATGTTCAGCAAGAGTGAAAAAATTATCCATGCCATGAATGA
>JAUWQS010000120.1 GCA_030610915.1 Pseudomonadota bacterium
AACTAAGAATAAGAACCAGATTCAAAGAAAATACAGGGAATAAGATATAATTGAAATATTTCAATGGAAGAAAAGGAAGAAAATAGTATTGGTAGGATTCTAAACCGGTGAAAATGGCGGGGAATTAGTCCGGTGGTGACAATCCGCCACGCCATATAGTCAAATGCCGTAAATACATTTTCCCCGCTGCCTCCAAGATGATAGACAACGTATATATCCATTTCCCTGCTCCGGAGGGCATCGGTAAGGTATTTGGTATAAGTGGCGATTCCACATTCTATCGGTGGATAGGTAGAGATAAAACCTATTCTCATAAGAAAACCTCCTTTCTGATTGTTACTTGTAAAAATACTTTTCAACGATTCCTTTTGCAGAAATTATTCCGGAAATAGCCGCACCCACTATTCCACGGCTCTTTCCTGTGCCATCACCGGCCACAAAGATACCCTCAATGTTTGTTTCAAGATGCCGGTTTGTTGGAAAATGGGTATCAAAGAACTTAATTTCCGGCGCATACAACAAGGTGGATGGATGGAGAATACCGGGGACAATCTTATCAAGAGTTTTCAAAGATTCCCACAGATTATCCATGATTCGCGCAGGCAGACCGAGTGTAATATCGCCAGGCGTTGCATTACAGGTTGCCATGCAACGGTCAAAGTGGCGGGTCTTACTGTTAAATGTTGATTTAGAACTTCTCTTTCCCTCTCTGAAGTCTCCAACTCTTTGAACAATTGGTCTGCCACCGCCGAGCAGGAAAAACTGCATGGCAATCATCTGCCCGAATTCAGTGGTGTCGGAAAAGGGTTGAGTTAAGCAGACCGTGTTTATCAGAGCAAAATTTGTGTTTTCTGTCTTACGATTGAAAAGGGCATCACCGTTAACCAATTTAAATTTGCCGTAATTTTCGATCCTCACCCTGCCACCAGGATTGGCGCAAAAGGTTCTCACCCTGTCTTTGTGACGTCTGGTCTGAAAGATGAACTTTGGATCGTACACGACATCCGTTAAGGAATCACAGAACTTTTTGTTCAATTCTATCCTGATACCCACATCGATGGGGCCAAAATTATTATCAACACCGATTTTGTTTGATAAATCCCTGAACCAGTATGCTCCACTACGTCCAGGGGCAGCAAGAACAACTTTTCCAGAGTACTTCTCTATCTTTTGATCTTTTTGACACACAAGGCAAAAATTTCCATCCCCCTTTTCGATTGAGATAACCTCAGCACCGAGGAAAAAAGTGGTGTGACTAAGCAGGCCACGCAGATAATCTACCAGTTTTTTGCCATTATCGGTTCCGTAATGCCACTGCTCGGGAGCAATGAACTGGACGTTATGTTCTTGGGCAATCTTTCTCCATGTCTCTATTTTTTCATTATTTTCAGTAAAAGTAACCTGTTGACAGAAGGGGAATTTGATAAAAACCTTTTTTACTTCGTGTATCAAATCCCGGGCATCTTTTCTGTCAAGCTGAAGTTCATCAAGATCAATCCCAACACGGTGGTCAAAGTTCAGTTTGCCGTCGTTCAGCAGTCCCCCCGCAGGATATTGTTTTTGATCAAAGATCGCTATTTTATCAATACCCATGCGCTCGAGCCGGATGGCCGCAAAGAGTCCGGCTGGACCGGAACCAATAATCAGTACATTGAAATCTTTCACCTGGAAACATCTTTCTGACAGACGAGAGGCCTGTCCTGCCGGTTGCGCGTATCAGCTCAATGAATAGCGAAAGGCATATGGCATGGCAGAAGCATGTAGCGGAAGGCTTCAGCCTTCCATGTGCTTCAGTCATACTGTATTACGTGAATATGGAGACCTGAAGGTCTCCGCTACAGGGGCTGTGCAAAACTCAAAGGCGTAACCTCTATGCCCAAACCACGCTTCCAGAAGATGGAGGCGGCTACGTGTCTGGATTTGCCCCTATTTATTGAACTGATACGATTGCGCCGCTGTGAGTTAGCTGTAAGCGTTTACCGCAGAGCTCGCAGAGAACACAGAGAAACTATTCTTGTAAGCCAGGAGTTAGAGTCGTTTCGCTCTAATTTTAAGTTTTTCCTTTCAGAAGATGAAATCATGTCATTTCCCCTATCTCTCTTTATTCAACATATCGTAAGCGTTCACAGTTTCAGGGGTACCCTTTTTGATAAGGAAAGGTTAAAGCATTACTTGAAGGTTTTGCTGATAAAGGTAGAGAAGATCAACATAAAAAGGTAATATCTCAATAAGTTCGTGTAGGCCCTTCGACAAGCTCAGGGTACGACGTACCCTGAGCTTGTCGAAGGGCGCCCATATCGGGAGGTTAAAACCTCCCCTACCCTAATTCATCGAGAAGTCACATAAAAAGTGTAAATCGTGATTCCCTTGTCAGGCTGAATTTCGATACCATGAGTTTGACTGAAGCATGCCGCCCTTCCCTTCTCACCCAGAGTTGCAACATGGAATATATCGTTAGACATCACACATGGACATTCCCCGTCTTCAAAACGTTCAATTTACATCGCTCTCTACGCCTTGAACCGTGAACCTGAGTAGTTACGTTCCTTTTACACCTTGATCTTTTTTGACACTACCATATTATCCCTGTGTATGATCTCATCGTAGGGCTTGTTTCCCAACATCTGTTTGATCTGGGATGTTTTCAAACCCTTTATTTTATCTATATCTGAAGAACTGTAATTTACCAGCCCCTTCGCCAGGACTGCCGTTTCCATATCCACACAGGTTACGGCATCCCCCTCATAAAAAACTCCTTCTACCTTAATGATGCCCGAGGGAAGCAGACTTTTCCCCTGATGAATAATGGCCTCCTTTGCGCCATCATCGATGAACAATTTACCTCTTGGCTCTAAGGTAAACGCTATCCAGTATTTTCTGCTCTTCATGTGTTCATTTGCCGGCAAAAAGAGGGTTCCTGTCTCTTTACCTGAAAATATGTCTTGAAGTATACCTTTTGTCTTGCCGTGGGCTACGATGTATGGAATGCCGAAAGCGGCAACCTTTTTTGCCGCCATGACCTTGCTTTTCATACCACCCATACCCACCGGATCTGATTCCGCAGTGGCTGCCGCCTCAATTTCATCCGTAATATCTTTCACCAGTGGAATCAGTCTGGCCTTCTCTGATCCTGTCGGATTTCTATCATAGAGACCTTTGGTGTTGGTTAAATTTATGAGAAGATGGGCTCCGATGATATTTGCCGTCATTGCGGCAAGATTGTCATTATCTCCAAATTTTATTTCATCGACCGAAACGGTGTCATTTTCGTTGATAATCGGGATAACCCCCCATTCCATAAGCGTTGAAAGGGTATTGCGAACATTAAGAAACCTTTTTCTGTCAGTCAGGTCACTCATGGTCAGAAGCATCTGGGCTACGATTAGATCATGTTTGCCAAAGGCATTAGAATAGACCCTCATCAACCTTCCCTGTCCCACGGCTGCGGCCGCCTGCTTTTGCGGTATGCTCTTCATAAGCGTATTGCGATACGCCTTCACTCCCATCCTGTGCATACCGGAAGCGATAGCCCCTGATGAGACAATAACTATCTGATAGCCACTCTTCGTGAGTTGCGCTATCTCATCGACAAGTTGTTCTATTATGTTAAGAGCAAGCCCGTCCTTACCGGATAAAACACCCGTGCCGATTTTGATCAAGACCCTTTTTACATTTGATAGGATCTCTTGTCGGGACAGGTCATCTACTCGATAAACCTCTCTGGCGCTATAAGAGGGCTGACATGTTTTCTTAAGACTACTGTTCATCTTTCACACCGGTTTGAAACACCTGATATCCATGATGAGGCCTTTTCTCTCATCCTCCTCACATTTTTGTCCGCCTCAGGCGGAAAGATCGGCCAGAGACAGTGTCCTATTCTGTGGTGCGGGGACGCCGCCGCCTGTCCTACCCTGCCCTGTGGTGCGTGTGAGACCATCTGTCCTGCTTGCGGCAGGTCGGATATCTTCCTCCGCAGTAGGTTGGGCGTCTCGCCCGACAGTGTCACTTTTTGAGTGCGATTTCGAGTAAGTTACTTAGTGCCCGAACTAAAACCAGGATTTTTCGTTCAGATCAAGGAAGACGAAAATTTTAACCACAGGAATACATTGAGTATTTTGAGGATTAAAATTTGAGTCTGACGCAGATATGGGCGAAAAAGACAGTTTTCGTTTAGGCACTACTTAAAAGCTCCGCTATGCCGACATGTCGGCATAGCGGAGCTTTTAATGAGACCATCACACTTAAGGAACTGAAGTATTCATTCTTACCAAATCTACCTATCAGCTCAATAAATAGGGGCAAACCCAGACACGTAACCGCCTCCATCTTCCGGAAGCTGGGTTTGAGTGTAGAGGTTACGCCTTTGAGCTTTGCACAGCTCCTGTAGCGGAGACCTTCAGGTCTCCATATTCACGTAATACAGTATGACTGAGGCACATGGAAGGCTGAAGCCTTCCGCTACATGTTTCTGCCATATGCCTTCCGCTATTCATTGATCTGATACAAATCTACCTGCCTTTAAATACAGGAGCTCTCTTTTCAAAAAAGGCTTTCGCACCCTCTTTGATATCATCCGTCAAAAAAAGGTCAGTAATAAGCTCTGCCTCCCTGATCAACCCTTCTTCCAGAGGCATATTACTCCCCTCATTAATAGCTTTCTTCCCATTCTTCAGCGCCAGAGGACCCCTCTTCAAAAATATCTTGGCAAGTTTCTTAGATTCAATGAGAGCCTCACCTGCAGGAACTATCTTTTCAACTAAACCGATGCTTAAGGCCTCACTTGCACTGACAGGCTCACCACCCAATACAATCATCTTGGCCCACCCCTTTCCCAGAAGACGCACCAGCCGCTGAGTTCCGCCGGCGCCCGGAATGATGCCGAGCTTGACTTCGGGTGTGCCAATTATGGCATTCTGTGCAGCAACACGAATGTCACAGGCTATCGCCAGTTCACAACCACCTCCCAGGGCCAAACCGTTTATTGCAGCAATAACTACCATGTCAAAGTTTTCAATCCTCGTGAAACAATCCTGCATCTTCCTCACGCTTTCAAACGCCTTTGTGCGATCACTCCTAAACTCCTCGAACATCGTGATATCTGCCCCTGCCACAAAGGCCTTCTTTCCTCCCCCTGTGATCACCACAACTCCAGCATTCTTATTCGCACCAAGCTCCCCAAAAACCTCCGAAAGTTCATCGATTACCTCAAGGCTCAAAGCATTTACAGGAGGCCGATCAATTGTCACAATAGCGATTCGATCTTCAATCTCATAATTTACGTACTTCCTTGCCATATTAATTTCTCCTTTACATCTCACTACGTAACTACTCACGTAATGAGCGCCTGAACGAAAACCCTGAAATATGGTTTCTCACTTTTGTTTAGAAAATTCAAACTCGCTGAGATTGCTTTCTTTTTTTAACTCAAAACTCGAAACCGTGCCTGAACGAAAACCCCTTTTTTTGTCATTTCGACAGAAGGGAGAAATGTATCAGCTCAATAAATCAGAGTAGGGGAGGTTTTAACCTCCCGATATGGGCGATTAGCGTCGCCTCTACCCGAACTTATTGAGCTATTACGTATTTACCCCCATTTATTGAACTGATACGGATTTTCCTTCATTCCCGGCTCTGACCGGGAATGAGGGAAAATACTGTAATCGGCCAAAATTTGAGCTTTTCTGTCGTATTTTTTCACCACAAAGCACACAAAAAAACTACCCTTTAACTCCGACTTTCATGCCTTTTATGGTACAATTTTCTTTATAGAGTATACATGAATTCCATGTAGC